>DATMBC010000106.1 GCA_035559435.1 bacterium | reverse complement strand
GGCGGGAGCTGTATGTGACCCAGGCGTTGGCGCGGCCCTGCCCGCCGTTGTTGGCGAGGTTGGGCAATTCAATGCGAAACGCGGGATCGGTGACGGCCAGCCCGAGGTAGCCGGTGCCCCATTGGACGATCGCTTCCGGGTCGACGCCGGTGCCGATGTCGTCGATGACGAAATCATAACCCTTGCCGTTGGTGACCGCGCCGGTCTGCGGCACGCCGATCTCCCAACTGCGCCGGTCGAGGGAGCCGGTCGAGGAGCGTGATTCGAGCCGAATCATCCCCTCCGTGCCGACGATATCCTCCTCGCCGATCTGCAGCGTCTTGGCCGGGGAGGTGGTGCCGATGCCGACGCCGCCGGCGGCGCGGATGAGGAACTGATTGGCGGCGGTGGTATGGACGGTATCGGGACTGCTGCGGTCGCTCCAGACGAAGGATGCGAAGTGATTGGCGCGGGCGTAGGAGCCGGCGGCAAAACTGAAGTCGCCGCGGGCGGCGTTGGCTTCGCCGCCGGGGACGGTGGCGGCGACGCCGCTGGCTTCGTTGAAGCCACCGCCGCCAACGGTGGAGAGATTGCCGGAGGCCAGGTTGTCACGTCCTCCCTCGACCACGCTTTCGTGGCCGGGGGCGTCGTTGAGGATGCCGCCGCCTACGACCGCGAAGGTCCCCTGCGCGGAGTTGGTGTCGCCGCCGACGACGACCGCGCCGTTCGCATTGGTGTAGTTGAGGATGCCGCCGCACACGGTGGCGCCGGTCCCCGCCGCGGCATTGCGATCGCCGCCACCCACGGTGGCGTAGTTTCCATCCGTCAGATTGCCGTAGCCCCCGGCCAGCGTCGCGTATCCGCCCCGTGTCTGGCCGTTTAATCCGCCGCCGATCGTCGAATAGTTGTCAACGGCGCGGTTCGCGGAGCCGCCGGCGACCACGGTCGCATAGCCCTGCGCAATGTTCTGACCGTTAAAAATGTTTGTATTTCCACCGCCACCGATCGTCGAGAGCGTGCCCTGCGCGGAGTTGAATTGCCCGCCACCGATGGTGCTGTAAAACCCTTGCGCGATGTTGTAGTGCCCTCCGTCCACGCTGCTGCCGTGCCCCGACGCGACATTGCCATACCCCCCGCCGATGCGGGCATAGTCGCCGCCGGCCGAATTGGAGTCCGTGAGAGCCAGGCCGCCGCCGCCTGCCACGGTGGAGTATTGGCCGCGCGCGTAGTTGAATCGGCCGCCGCCGACCGATGCGCCGGCGTCGTCGGCGGTATTGCTGAACCCGCCACTCACCGTCGTCCATAAGTTGGAGGAGGTATTGCCGTATCCCCCGCCGACGGCGGAGTACGTTGACGTGGCATCGTTGTTGGAGCCACCGGCGACACTCGACGCGAATCCCGACGCGGCATTTTGCTGTCCGCCGGCAATCACACTCGATTCGCCGGAGGCGGAATTCAGCACGCCCCCGGGGATGGCGGTATAATTGGCCGTCGCCTGATTGTCCGCGCCGGCGACGAACCCGTCATTGCCTGAGTTCGTGTTCGATGCGCCGATCGTGACCTTTGATGTGATCGTGCCGCCAGCGGCGGCATCGACCGTCGATACACGGTGCGCGTATGGCCCCGTCACCAATCGCACGCGCGGAAGCGTCGTGCCATCGACATCGATCTCCAGCCAGCGGACGGAGTCCGCAAAAACGGCGTCCGTCAGCGGATTCATCGCGCCGAGCAGGCCGATCCATAACCCATCCACACCCGATGTGATCGACTGGACCTCCCCTCCTCCGCCCGGCCAGACCTGCACGCCCGCTGCGCTCGCATTGAAGATGCGGAAGGTGAAGGTCTTCGCGCCCGACGGAAGGGGCGCGCCGACGGCGTCGGTGAGGCGGCCCTGCACGGTCATCTGGGATGGGACGGCGTGCGCGCCTGATACCATTAGGAACGTGAACGCGGCGGCGTACAGACTAATGCGCATCATTGGTGACTCCGGGTGAGCGAGCGCTATGGCTCGAGTCTCTTTTTCAATTGATCGATCTGTTCCTGTTGCCGCGCGATCTGCCTCTGCTGTTCCTTCATGCCTTCTATCAGCAGCGGCACAAGCCGGGCATAGTCGACGGCGAGGTAACCGTCTTTTTCTTCCTTCACGGCCTCGGGCAGAACTTGCTGCACGTCCTGCGCGATGACACCGACCTGCCTGCCGTCGCTGAGACCGCGCTTCGGGAATTCATCGCGCCGCCACTGATAGGTGACGCCGCGCAATCTTGAGACTCGGCCCAATGCGTCGGGGATGTCGTGGATGTCAGACTTCAGTCTCTCATCGGAAGGGCAAAACACATTCGCTGCGGACACGCATCCACTGGCGAAAATATTGCCCACCACGTGCAGGGCTTGCGAGGGCGTGGTGGTGCCGATGCCGACACCGCCCGCGGCGCGGATGATGAACTGGTTGGGAGCGGTGGAGGCGGCGCTGTCAATGCCGGGAAGCCAGAGCGTCTCGTCCGCCCAGACAAACGATCCGCTATGGTGCGCCCGCGCATAGAAACCGGCGGCCAGACTGTAGTCACCCGTGGCTTCACAGGCATACCCGCCTGGGACGGTCGCGGACGCTGCCACCGCCCTGTTGTAATTTCCGCCGCCGACGGTGGAAGCGTTGCCGCCTGCTTCATTCGAGGAGCCGCCGACAACCGAGGAGGCGCCCCACGCCTGGTTCGAGCCACCCCCGCCGACGAAGGAGAAATGTCCGGCCGTATTCAGCACGCCGCCGGCGATGGTGCCGCTGATGCCGTCAATGACAAGGTTGCGACGTCCGCCGCCGATTGTTCCCCACCACCCAAGGACCGAGTTGGAATCCTCGGCGAGAACTCCGCCGCCGCCGGCGATCGTCGAGAACGGTCCATGGACACGGTTGTTGCCGCCGCCCCCGACGGTGGCGCAGGAATCGACGGTGAGGTTGGATAGCCCGCCGGCGATGGTCGAGTAGGTTCCCATGGCGGCATTGGAGCTGCCGCCGCCGATCGTCGAGGCGAGCCCGGTTGCCCCGTTGGCCACGCCGCCGGAGACGGTGGCCAGAGAGTCGAGCGCGAGATTGACGAATCCTCCGGCGACGGTGGATGCCCATTCGCCGGCGACGTTTTCTGAACCACCGCCGACAAACGACCACATGCCCAGCGCCGCGTTCGAATCGTAGATGTTTTGCCCCCCACCGCCGGCGACGGTCGCGAATTCTCCGCGGGCGCGGTTGTACCCGCCTCCTCCCACCGTGGCGCCGACACCCGAGGATATGTTGTTGAATCCGCCGGAGATTGCGGCGTAGGTATTCGATGCGGTATTGGCGAATCCTCCGCCAATGCTTGAGTAGAACCAGGTTGCCCGGTTCAGTTCACCTCCGGCCACGGTGCTGGCATCTCCCTGCGCCTCATTGAGAGATCCGCCGCCGATCGCCGCCATACCGCCGGTGGCGGCGCCTTGCAGCCCCCCGCTCACGACCGAGTAATTACCAGCCGCTTGATTGGATTCGCCGCCGCCAATCGCGGCGTAGTCGGCGGTGCTGGTGTTAAACTTTCCTCCCGCGACAGTGGCCGCGGCGGCGCCGGCGGTGTTGTAGAGTCCGCCGCCAATCGCGGACCGTTCGCCGGATGCCGCATTGCCCAATCCGCCCGCGACGACCGAGTGGGTGTTCGTTGCGTCGTTGTCGGCGCCGCCGCCCACTGTCGTTCCGAATGCCGTCGCGGTGTTTTGCTGGCCCCCGGAGATTACACTGGACTCACCCCCGGCGTTGTTCAGCGCGCCTCCACTCACCGCGGAGTAGTTGCCCGTTGCCTGATTGTCGGCGCCGGCAACGAACGCATGGCTGCCGGAATTGGTATGGCCGGGACCGATGGAGACTTTGCTGGTGATCGTGCCGCCCGATGCGCCATCGACCGTTGATACTCGATGCGCGTAGGGGCCGGTGACAAGGCGCGCGCGCGGCAATGTCGTGCCATTGACCGTGATCTCCAGCCAGCGGACGGTGTCGCTGAAGACCGCGTTCGTCAGCGGCACAACGGCGCCGACCAGACCGATCCAGAGGCCGGCGGCGTCGCTGGTCAGCGTCTGATTCTCCCCGGCCCCGTTGGGCCAGATCTCATTACCGAGGGCGGGAGCATCGAAAATCTTGAAGGTGAAGTTCTTCGATCCGGCCGGCAGCGGATTGCCGGACAGATCGGTCAGTTTGCCCTGCACGGTAATGCTGGCAGGGACGGCGGCATGTCCGGCCCCAGCCAACACGATGATCAGGCAGACTCCCGTAACGAGACGGCGGGTCATGGCGACCTCCAGGAACGATCCGTTTTAACAACAGGTAAGACAGCGACCGTCAGGGTGACGGGATTTGCGGGTAATATAGTCAGATTTGAGCGAATTAGGAGAGAGATTTCGGCCCGATTCTGAGGCACAAATCGGACAGCGGCGGTCCGCATTCGCCGCTCTTGTGCGCAGGAAAGTGGGCGAAAGCGGGCCGGCCGCATCGAGATTCTACGGTGTGAGGGCGCGCAACGCCGTCTTCAGCTCGTCGATCTGGCGTTGCTGCTCTTTCATGCCTTCGATCAGCAGCGGGATCAGCCCATTGTACTCCACCGAGAGATACCCATCCTCGCGCGTGCGGATGAGCTCGGGCAGAACCTCGCGCACTTCCTGGGCAATGACGCCGTATTGGGCACCGGGCTCGAAGTGCCGCTCAGGGAATTCGTTCGCGCGCCACTGGTAGCGGACTCCCCGCAACCGCCCCACAATCGCAAGGGCGTCATCGACCGTCGCGATATTGGTCTTGAATCGCTCGTCGGAGGCGCAGGCGGTGTTGTTGCCATCGACGCAGCCGCTGACCGTCAGGTTTCCGGAGGCATCGAGCGTCATGTTGGTGACGTTGCCGCCGGTACGGAATCCGATGTCATTGCCGCCGCCGCCCTGGTCGAAGACGATGGCCCCGGCCACCGCGTTCGACGGCTCTGTGAACAGCAATCCACGCTCCGCGTTGTCCGTGCCGAGGATGGAAATCCAACCATTGGAGGAACTCGTTTCAAAGACGGCGATCGAATTGCTGTTGGCGGTGACCGCGCCCGCGCTTCCCTTCTGCACATGCCAGGGACCTTCCGGCGCGTTGGTGCCGATACCGACACCGCCGGCGGCGCGGATGAGGAACTGGTCCTGCGCGGTCGAGGCGAAATCGGCTTCGGTGGAATCGGCCCAGACAAATGTGCCGTGGTGCAAGGCATGGGCGCGTCGTCCGGCGGCAAAGGAGAAGCTGCCGTTGGCACGGTTGCGGCGTCCACCGGGAATGGTGGCGCCCAGACCGCGCGCGACGTTGGAGTCGGCATCGGCGCTACCGCCGCCGCCGGAGACAGTGGCGGAAGTGCCATAGGTATAGTTGTTGTATCCACCGCCGATCGTCGAGAAGGAGCCGTCGGCCGTATTGCTGGTGCCACCGGCAATGGTGGCGCCGTTGGTGGCGGTGGCAAGGTTGGATTGACCGCCGCCGACGGTGCCGGCGAACGCCGCGAAATTGCGTAAGCCGCCGCCGATGGTCGCATAATCAGCGTCGGTGCGGTTTTCGGACCCGCCGCCGATCGTTGTGGACTGGCCGAAGCACCAGTTGCGGATGCCGCCGCCGATGGTGGAGAAATTCCCGAGGGCGGTGTCGGCCCGCCCCCCGGCCACGGTGGCTGCGGTGCCGGCGGCACGGTTGCCGTTGCCCCCGCCGATGGTTGCTTCCAGTTGGGTGGCCACGTTACTCTGTCCGCCACCAATGAAGCTGTACGATCCGGTCGCGAGATTGGCGCGTCCGCCGGCGACTGTGGACAGATCTCCCAACGCGAGATTGGAATCGGCAGCGGTGGTTCCGCCGCCACCTCCGACGAAAGAGAATGCCCCGCGAGCGCGGTTGGTGGCGCCGCCGACGATGGCGCTGCCGGCGCCGGAGGCCACATTGCTCCGCCCGCCGAGTATCGCGGATGTGTTGCCCAGTGCCTCGTTCATCCAGCCGCCCCCGATGATGGCATCCACCTGATCGACGTGATTGTCACGTCCGCCACCGATGAAGGTGTTGCCGGTGTCGGCGCGGTTATTCTGTCCGCCGACGATGGCGGCACTCCCGGACTTGGCGATATTGCCGGAACCGCCCCCGACAAAGGCGGTCAGGCCGCTGGCGACGTTATGGCTGCCACCGACCACACTCGACCAGGAGCCTGAGGCGGTATTGGAATCCGGCAACGCCCCCCCGCCGCCGCCGACAAAAGAATAGACTCCGGACGCGCGGTTGGAGGCGCCTCCGGCGATCACGGCGCCCTCCGCGGTGCTGCGGTTCCCGACGCCGCCGCCAACGAACGCCCCCGACCCAACGGTCAGGTTATTCTGGCCACCCACGATGGCCGAGTAATCCCCAAAGGCGGTGTCATTCTGGCCGCCGCTGATGTGCGAAAACTGGCCGGTTGCCGAGTTGCTTTGTCCTCCGGTCACGCTTGAGAAATCGCCATCGACGTTGTTGTCGAATCCGGCGACGAATGTGTGGAAGCCGACGTTGAAGTGTCCTTCGCCGATTGCCACTTTACTTTTGATCGTGCCACCACTGGCGCCGTCGACGGTGCCGACACGGTACGCGTAGGGGCCCGTCACAAGGCGGACGCGCGGCAGCGTGGTGCCATCGACGGTGATCTCCAGCCAGCGCGATGTGTCGGCGAAGGCATCGGGCAGGATCGGAATCACGGCGCCGACAAGTCCAATCCAGGTGCCGTCGGTGGCGGTGGTGATGACCTGATTCTCGCCGCCGGCATCGGGCCAGAATTGGCCGCCGCCAACGGCGGCGCTGAAGATCTTGAACGTGAAGTTCTTGGCGCCGGCCGGCAGCGGATTGCCGGACAGATCGGTGAGTTTCCCCTGCACGGTGATGCTGGTGGGCACGGCGGCGTACGCCGTGAGGGCAGCGGCGCATACCAGCAAAATCCCCGCAATGGCACGTCGGGTCATAACGTCCTCCAAATTGGCAGACAGCGGTAAACGGCGAGACGGCGTCCGTCTGAGACGGAAATCAGGAGCAATATAGTCTCCGCTCGGCCAGCGGGGGGAGGAAATTCGACCGCCTTTGCCAGAGGATTTCGGGCGGCGCGCAGCGGTCAGAGCGTCTGCGCGCGTTGTTCGGATTTCAATTCGTCGATCTGGCGTTGCTGCTCTTTCATGCCTTCGATCAGCAGCGGGACGGGCCGCACACAGTCCAGTATAGATGCGTCGATCTCATGCCTTCGTGCCAGACGACTTCGTAAACCACGGCGCGGACATCCACGGTTCATGGCGCAATTCACTTCCAAGCGTGGATCATAGGATGTCGACAGCTCACAGTCGATTCAGGCGAAATGGCACTGACTAAGGCTGCATTCGCCGAATGGTCTCCTCCAGTTTCTCGATCCGTTTCTGCTGTTCCTTCATGCCCTCGATGAGGAGCGGCACAAGTTTGGCGTAGTCGACACTCATGTAGCCGTCCGTGTGCCTGGTGACCGCCGTCGGAGCAACCTGAAGAACTTCCTGCGCAATCAGCCCGATCTGATTGTCTTCCGGGAATTCGCGATCGGGAAATTCCTCACGTCGCCAGTCGAATCGCACACCACGCAATCGCTGAATGTTGCCGATGGGGTCGGTGAGAGGTTCCAAGTTCTTCTTCAGGCGCAGGTCAGAGTGACACGTGAAGTTCGCGTAACAACCGCCCCTCCAGATGTCTCCGTAGAGTAGCATGTTGCCACTTTGCAGACTCAGGCCGTTCCAGATATACATGCCGTTGTAGAAATTGCCGAGACCATCGACAAGCAGCGCCTCGTCCACTCTGAAGCTGCCGTTGGGTTCGACATAGAAGGATCGGGTTGTCGGCTCAGCGCCTGTCCCACCAATGTACCCGGCCATCCATCCGTACCCGAGCGACAGGCGGCTTGTCCCTCCTCCTGGCGCGATCACGACAGGATTTCCCGCCGCGTTGGCGTGGTAGTTGTAGCCCATGTGAATGCCGTCACCATAACGCGCATAGCTGCCATAGAGGAAACCGGATGAATTGCCGCCGCCGATGCGCATGTGATGATAATCGCCGGATGCCACACCGATTTCCATGTCGCCATCGACGGTGAGTGTCTTGTTGGGGTTGGTCGTCCCGATGCCGACCGGTCCGCTGACTCCCATGTCCCCGTTGACGGTCAAGGCGCGATTCGGGCTTGTGGTGTTGATACCGACACCGCCGCCTGCGCGAACGAGGAACTGATTCGCGGCCGTGGAAACGAAGCTGTCGGCGCAACTATTCGAGCTATTCCACACGAAACTGCCGGGGTGATTCGACTTTGCGCCGACACCCGCGGCAAAGCTGTTTGCGCCAACGGCGCTGTTGCAGCTGCCGCCGGGAATGGTGGAGCCCGAGCCCGCGGCCCGGTTGGTTGTGCCGCCTCCTATGGTTGATTCAAAACCCGATGCGTGGTTTCGACGTCCGGCGACGACGACGGAGTAATCGCCGCGCGCGGAGTTGGAGTCGTGCGGGAGGCTGCCCCCGCCCCCGGCGATGGTGGAAAACTGCCCGTACGTCAAGTTTCCCCTGCCGCCCCCGATTGTCGCGTGAGTGCCGCGCGCGGCATTGATCTCGCCGCCGGACAGCGTTGCAAACGGCGCATCCGTCAGGTTGTTCGCGCCTCCGCCGATCGTGGCGTTAAGCCCCCGCGCGACACTGCTGCCGCCGCCTGCGATCGTCGTGCCCTGATCAATGGCCTGGTTACTGCCTCCCCCTCCCACCGTCGACCAGAGACCGTAGGCGCGATTGAACTCTCCGCCATCCACGACGGACGCCCAGCCGGAGGCGGTGTCCTTCCAGCCCCCACCGACGACGGAGTGAGTCGCGATGGCCGCATTCTCGAGGCCCCCGTCAACAGCAGAGTAATGGCCGCTGGCGGTGTTTCCTTGTCCGGCGACAAAAGTCGCGAAACCGGTGGCGGCATTGTTCGAACCGACAGACAGCGCACCGATGATTGCGCCGCCGGAGGCGCCATCGACGGTCGCGACGCGATGCGCATAGGGGCCGGTCACCAGACGTACACGCGGCAATGTCGTGCCATTGACCGTGATCTCCAGCCAGCGGATGGTGTCGCTGAAGACCGCGTTCGTCAGCGGCACAACGGCGCCGACCAGACCGATCCAGAGGCCGGCGGCGTCGCTGGTCAGCGTCTGATTCTCCCCGGCCCCGTTGGGCCAGATTTCGTTGCCGAGCGTGGGGGCATCGAAAATCTTGAAGGTGAAGTCCTTCGATCCGGCCAGCAGCGGATTGCCGGACAGATCGGTCAGTTTCCCCTGCACGGTGATGCTGGCAGGGACGGCGGCGTACGCCGTGAGGGCAGCGGCGCATACCAGCAAAATCCCCGCAATGGCACGTCGGGTCATAACGTCCTCCAAATTGGCAAACAGCGGTCACTGGCGAGACTGCGTCCGTCTGAGACGGGATACAGGACAAATATACTCTAAATGCGGCGCTAATAGACGATTAAAACGACTCGCTCTGATGGAGCAGAGACTTCAACACCTCGTGGACGTGAGAGCGAATTCGCGGTGCGGCCCGCATCAGCCGCAGGGACGGCAGAACTCCGTCGCCGGATCGCCGGCGCGGAAGACGACGTTGATCATGCGCTGAACATCGAGAATCGTGGTGACGCCATCGCAATCCACATCGGTCGTGGTAAATGGGCAGGTGGGCGACGGATCGATAATGTCGGGGTAGGCGCGGAAGGCCACGTTTATGATCGCGATCACTGAGCGCGCATCGGGCTCGGGGAGATCGCAGACGGGATTGGCATGGCAGTCGCAGGCACACGATTCGCAGGCATCGCCGACGCCGTTGCCGTCGTTGTCGGCCTGATCGGGGTTGAAGACGTCGGGACAGTTGTCGCCGGCACAGACGCCGTCGCCGTCGCGATCCACGCTCCATCCTGCGATGTATCCAACGGAAAGTCCATCGGCGGTCGTGAACATCCCGCCGGCAATGAGATTGCCCTGAAAGAGCGAAAGCGCATTGACCGGGTTTCCCATCCCGCCGCCGAGGGCATTCCAGGCGGCACCATCCCAGCGCGCGATGCGCAGGGCCGGGGCGCCGCCGGCGCTGGTAAACCAGCCGCCCACATAGAGTGAACCGGCATCGACCACCAGGGCGTTGACCGCGGTGGCAACGCCGCTGCCGAGGGTGGACCAGGCCGTGCCATCCCAGGACGCGAGATTGGGGCCGGGCTGATTGCCGGAGGCGGTGAATTGTCCGCCGACAATGAGCTTCGACCCGTAGACGGCCAGCGCATAGCCCACGCGATAGATGCCATCGCCGAGGGCGGACCATGAGACACCATCCCAGGCGGCGATGCTCGATGCGGGCGCGCCGCCGGCCTCGCTGAATTCGCCGGTGGCGATCAGACGGCCCTCGTAGGCGGTCAAGGCGTAGACGCGGCCATTGATTCCGGCCGCGAGCGGACTCCACGCAACCCCATCCCAGGCGGCGACATGGCTGGCGGCGACTCCGCCGGCGAGCGTGAAGTCGCCCCCGGCGATCAACCCGCCGTTGAAGACGGTCAGCGCATACACACGATCATTCATGCCGGAGCCCAACGGAATCCAGTCGCTGCCGTTCCAAGCCGCGATGCGGGGAATCGAGTCGCCATCGACGACGGCGAACGATCCGCCGGCGATCAGCAGGTTGCCGAAGGACGCCAACGCGAGGACGCCGCTGTTCATGCCGCCGCCCAGTGGATTCCAGGCGACGCCATCCCAGCGCGCGATGCGATTGACGGTCGTGCCACCGGCCGTGGTGAATAATCCTCCGGCATAGAGATCGTTGTTGTGGATGGCCAGCGCGTACACCCAATTGTTGACGCCGGCCGGCGTGGCGCTCCAGGCGCAGGGGGCCAGCGACGCGCCGTGGTTCGGTCCGCCGAGTTCCATAGCGGAGATATCGATCGAATGGTTCAGACTGGAGTCGCGCAACGCGGAGATGTCCAGCGATCCATCGGGGCGCCGGAAGGACGCAAGCGTCAGTGGATCCGCGGACCATCCGGACGCCGGGAGCGTCAATCCCAGCATGATCGCGCCCAGCGCGGCGCAGACCCAGCGAGCGGAGGCCGGCCCGTTCATCACGATTCAACTTAACCCCGATTTACCGACACGGCTGACAAAATCCCACCGCCGGGTGACCGCCGCGGAAGGCGACGTTGACGATCCTGACGACATCGACAACATCGGTGGCGCCGTTGCGCCCGGCGCGGTGTGACCGGGGGCGCCGACGAGCAAATCGCGCTTGCCGTCACCGTCGAAGTCGGCGTTGCCGTCGACATAGAACCCGAAGAAATCCCCGGCAGCGTCGCCATCGGCCTGCCATTGCAGACTGAGGGCGCACGGCGACGCGCTAAACGATGTTATCGCCTGCGCCCGGATGGTCCGCGGGGCGGTTGGCACTCTGTTTCTCCCGATTGAGAGACCGGACTGGTCATGCCAGATGAATCCTATGCACATAAGTACGGTCGCTATTGCGCGTTCGGGTGTATCAGGGGCATGGCATGGCGATGGCTGGCCGTGGTGTTCGGTTGCGTGCTGGCGTCAACCTCGATGAGGGCGGCCATGGAGCCGTCCGCCGACTCGTCGCGCATCACTGCGGACAGCGTTGTGGTGATCAAAAGCGCCCGGGAGAGGAGATCTGGAACTTTGTTCGGGATGGTACGCCGATCATTATCCGGCCGTAGTATGACCAAAACGGTCCGACCGTAACGCGGATGACGATGCGACCGTATAACCGTCAGGAACACCCTTCTCCGGGATTGACCACGGATGGTCTGCGGGTCGTGCCGGCGTACGCGGTCGCGGCCCGCTTTCTTTTCGGGCCGCATCGCTTTGTCGCCCCTGCTTCACCATCTATGCCGAATCTCACAGGCGCCGGGCCGCCCACGATCGAATTGGCCACGCACTTTCGCCTTGTGGAGCGTTTCCGAAATGATTCCTTGGCTCCCTGCGGCGAGTGGCCGCCGCATGAGATCGAGGTCTTGAGCCGCAAGCGTAAGATCCCGACACGAGGTGCGCAATGAGACTGCCGTCCATCCAGCAAGTCGTTGAAGGGGCCCGGCAGACGTTCCGCCGTTTTCCGCTGGTCATGGCCTGCGCCGCGCTCGGCACGTTGGCGGCATTGGCGCTGGTGGAGAAGGAGGAGACCGGAGGGCCGAGCATCTTCTACCCGGTGCTCTTCGGCGCGCTTCTCGGGCTGCCGCTTCTGGCGGGGACGGTGCTGGTGGCCGAGCGACGCGGATGGTCGAAGAGCCGGACACTGGCCATGCAGTTGCTCGGTGTGCTTCTGCTGATCGGCTACGGTTTGACTGTGCCGATGGATATGTCGAATGCCCCGGCGTATCACGCGCAACGATTGGCGCTGCTGCTGGTCGCTCTCGTCGGGTTCCTGATCGTGGGGCCATACCTGCAACCCGGACAGACCAACGGATTCTGGCAGTACGGGAAGACCCTGCTTTTCCGCCTGCTGGTGGCCGGACTCTTCTCCGCGACGCTGTTTGCGGGGCTGGCCATCGCGCTGGCGGCGTTGGACAATCTGTTCGGGATCGACGTGCCGGAGCGGCGGTACGGCGAACTCTGGATTCTGATTGTCGGCCTGTTTGCCACCTCGTTTTTCCTCGCGGGCATTCCGGAGAAGCTGGATGCGCTCGACGAAGTCGCCGACTACCCGAAGGGGCTGAAGGTCTTCGCGCAGTACATTCTCCTGCCGCTGATGTTTGTCTACCTGATCATTCTTTATGCGTATCTGGGGAAGATCGTCATCCAGTGGAGCTGGCCGCAGGGCTGGGTGAGCCGTCTGACGCTCTTTTTCGCCGCGGGCGGAATTGCGACGCTGGTGCTTTTGCATCCCATCCGCGAAAAGTCGGAAAACGTGTGGATACGGGCGGCGGCGCGGTGGTTCTGGGTCATCATGATCCCGCCGATTGTGATGCTCATGCTGGCGATCACGCGGCGGGTCACGGAGTACGGCCTGACGGAGGGGAGGTTCATCGGGTATGTGCTCGGTGCGTGGCTGGCGGCGATGGCGGTCTATTTCATCGCCAGCCGCACGAAGAGCATTAAAGTCATCCCCGCCACCCTGGCGTTGATCGCCCTGTTGATCTCGTTTGGTCCGTGGGGGGCATTTCAGGTATCCGAACGAAGCCAGGTGAATCGTCTGCAGGGCCTTCTGGAGAAGAATCAGATCCTGACGGACTCGAAGATTCAGAAAGCGCCGGCGCCGGTTGAGCCCGATGATGCGATTCAGATCAGTTCCATCATCGGTTATCTGCGGGAGGTGCACGGATACGACGCAATTCAGGGTTGGTTCAGCGAATCGCTGGCCAGCGAGACGCCGCGGGGCGGCAGCATCCCGAAGAACCCCGCCGATGTGACCCGGCTTTTCGGCATCGAATACCGTCGCCCGCTGAGGTTGGACGGCCGGACCTTTCTGGAGTTGTCCGCCGATCCGCAGTCCAGCGTGACAGTGGCCGGCTATGAGCGCATGCTCATCGGGCGTCGCTTCAATCCCGCGACCCCAACACCTGCCGACACCGCCGGCGAGGTCCGCTGCCGGGTCGACAGCGCGACCAGCGTCATGACCATCGTGACCTATGACGGCGATACGCCCGGCGACTCGCTGGCCATTCCGCTCGGGCCGTTGGCAGACACGTTGCTGAGCCATTTCGATGAGTACAGTGGCGGCCGAATCGATGCGGAGAGGATGACGGTCACGGCGGAGCAGGGGCGCATGAGGGTCAAGGTCTGCCTGCGCGCTATTGAGTATCGCGGCAGCGGAGAGCGGTTGCGGCCATTTGCGTTCTATGCGGACATCCTGTATTCGCTGGCGGAGCAGGGCGGCATGGATGCGCAGTGATATATGCCGCGTGACCTAACGGGGGAGAATAAAGCAGACCCCTCGCTGCGCTCGGGGTGACAATGCGGGATGGGTGCGCTCGGCGGGTCGAGGGCATCGGATGCGCCATGGAATCTTCCGCGCGGCATGGCGGGAAAGAGAAAAGCAGACTCCTCACTGCGCTCGGGGTGACAATGTGGGAGTGGTGTACTGCCGAAGTCTCACTAAAACATCAGCCGCAGTTGCAGACCCACCTCTCCCCTGCTGGCCGCGTAAGTCGGTGAAATTGACCAGGCGAGTTTGAGACGCTCGTTCTGCCGGCGGGCCGCGCCCTTGACGGTGGCGATGTCGCAGATGGCAGAGGCGGAGATCAT
>DATMBC010000105.1 GCA_035559435.1 bacterium | reverse complement strand
CGGCTGAAACCGCCGACCCCGACGCCGGACTGCTGGCCATCGAACAGAGCGCCTACGGTGAATTGCGGGTGCTTCAGGATGGGCCTGAGCGCTTTCTTCTGATCGACGGCGGCGCTCACACCGGCGTCGACACCACGCTCTGGGAGTCGCTCTTCGAGTATGTCAACGTGATGGACATCCCCCGCGGATATTTCGACAGACCAAAGCGCATGCTCTTAGTGGGGTTGGGCGGGGGATCGGTGGCCAAGAACTACGCCCGCAACGGCTGGACCGTTGATGTGGTCGAAATCGATCCGGCGGTGACTCGACTCGCCCGGCGCTACTTCGCGCTGCGCGATGATGAGGCGCGCGTCTTCCACGAAGACGGCCGCCAGTACCTGCGGCGCGGGGGAGAGGCCTACGACATCATCATCCTGGACGCGTTCGGCAGCGGATCGATCCCATTCCACCTGATCACGTCCGAATCGTTTGCCCGGGCGCGCGAGTGCCTCTCGCCCGAGGGGGTGTTGGCGGTGAACCTGCAGTCGATCGGCTGGCATGACACAATTGTGACCACCATCGCCGCGACCGCCCGCCGGCAGTTTGCCAATGTCCTGGTCCTCCCGATCGCCGAGCCGCCGAATCAACTGGGCAACATTGTGCTGCTGGCGGCCGACCGTTCGCTCGAACTGCCCGAAGAGCCGCCGCGGCCGCAGGATCGCTTCTCGCCCGAGTATCACCGCGCCCACGCCTGGGACAACCGCTTCGTGCCCCGGACCGAGGGGGTCCCCGTCATCACCGATGATCGCAATCCGATCGACCTATGGACCGAGCGGGTCAATCTCCGCTCACGGCAGGAACTGCACGACTACTTCCGGGCGCGCGGCGCCACCTGGTGATCAGCCCCCGTCCAATGGCTTGATCAGGCCGCTTTCCACGATCCGGACCGGATGCCCCTCCAGCGTCGTCGGAATCCGTTTTTTCAATTCCTCGGTTTCCTCCTCCACCAGCACCTGAATGCAGGGTGTGCCGTCCTCCAGCTTTCCCAACGCCACGCCCGTCACGCCGGGAATGGCCATCAGTTCGGCGACGTGCGCCTCCTGAACGGTCTGGATGTCTCTCTGCGGCACGGTCACCTCGGCTCTCCTCGTCTCCTGGCACGTGGACAGCATCAGCAGGCAGATGGGGAGGATGGCGGCGCGCCGGGCGATTCGCACAATGCAAGTCATGCGGCCATTCCCCCAGAAAGAAGCCCGTCCCCGACACAGCGGCCGGAGACGGGCTTGCGTTCATCGATCTCCGGACTTCTCCGGAGAACAACGCGGTTACTGTCCCACCATCGTCCCACCGACCCAGCTGAGCACTTGGTCGATCGGATTGGCGACGGCAATCGTCGTGCTGCCGGCAAACAGCAAGCCGACAGCGCGTGGGTTGGTCGCGACATCCTCCACCATGAGCGAACCGGAGTCGCCGCCGGCGAGGAACTTGCTGGAGCGATTGCCGACCAGAATCTGGCCGGTGTAGGTCTTCGTGAACGCCGAGCCGCCGGCGCACTCGTTCTCATAGGACACGCTGATCGTCGCATTCAGCCCGGTGACCGTGCTGCGGGTCAGACCGGTGGTACGCCCGCTCTTCTTCACGGCCTGGTTGACGAATGCAGCCACTGTCGAGGCGGAGATCGTGCCGACTTCGAGAATGGCGCCGTCGGAGCGCACCATGCCCGGAATCACCGCCGCGTAGGCCGCATCGACGTTGCTTCCCGGCAGGGACTTTTGCCCGGAGAGAGTCGCCACGTTCTGGGCGTTGGCCGCGTTGCAGCCGACATCGATCAGGCCCGGTTGAATGACCGGATCGCCGGCTTGTGCCGAACGGTTGTTGCCACCGGCCACAATGTCGGCTTCCAGCACATGGTAATTGCTCAGCACATACTGGGTGCCGCCCTTCTGCACCAACGAGCCCAGCGTGCCGCCGCAACAATAGCCGTTGGCCAAGTCATACCGCCAACCACCTGAGGTGCCCAGTTGAATGGGCGGGGTCTGCTTGGCGGTGTGGCTGACTCCGCCGCCACCCGGCTTGCCCATCGCGACAATCTTGTCGGTCAGAAGCACCTTGGTCGGGACGCCCTCGATCGACTTCGGCGCCGCGCCGCGGGCCCGCTCGCTGGTCACCAGCAGCATGATCGCCGGCTGACCGCTCTCATCCAGCGTGGTCGCCGTGCCAATCACCTCGGGATCGGCCATCAAACGTTGTGTGTGGCGGTCTTGGACCGCCATCACGTGCAGAAGTTGGGGATTGACACGTCCCAACACGTCATCCATGCCGGATGGCGCGGTGGGTGTATTGTCCACTCCGCATCCCCAGATGCCGAGCGTCACGATCACGGCGGCGCCCAAAAGCCAGAGCCCGATACCGCGTTGGGGCAGGAACGAGTGCTTCATCGAGAGCTCCTCCCAGGTTGTGAGGTTTTGTTGGGCAAGCGGCCCCGTGCCGGGGCACGGGGTCGAGTGACTTGCGACCACAATCTACCACATCCGACAGATTGTCAAGGTCGAACTGCGCGCCGCCGAAAAAAAGAGCGGCCCTCCGCGTCTGGAGGCACGCCTGCTCCAAGACGTGCTCAGGCAAGCAAGCGCCGTGAAGCACACACCGTGCCGTGATCGACCACGCCGGAGCCGAAAACGGCCCGAATCGGCCATTGCCCTCGGATGGGCGGTTGGCGAGATTGTCGACGGGTGACGGTGATCGCAGCGATCCGGCCCACCGCCCGGCGAAATCAGACAAGATAAGTCAGCATGAACGAGCCCATCACGCCCCCCTCGCTCTCCGGACTGCGCCGCCAGTTGCATATCATTTGGCTGACCATCGCCATCCCGGCCACGCTGGTCGGCGCCGGGGCCATCTGGTTCTGGCGTGAGTATGCCGACCATGACGCCGCCAAGACCCTGGTGATCTTCTTGTTTCTGCTGGTCTTCATCGCCATTCCGGTGATCTTCGGCGTGCTGCGGGTCAACAGGATCTTCCGCGTCCTGCAGGAGAGCGAAACCCAGTTGTACACCCGCAATCAGCAGTTGATCACCGCCGACCGTCTGGCCTCGGTGGGCACAATGGCCGCCTCGATCGCCCACGAGGTCAACAATCCGCTGACCACGATCAAAATCCTGATCCACTCACTGAAGGAGCAGGTCCCCGCCACCGAGGCCGCGCGCGACGATTTGGAAATCATTCAGGGGGAAATCGACAAGATCAGCACCCTCGTCCTTCGCCTGATGCAGTTCGCCCGGCCCACCGAGCCCGAACTGGCGCTGGCCGATTTGAATGTCACCCTCAGCCGCGTGATCGATCTGATCCGTCCGAAGGCCCAGTTGTCGGGGATCGTGGTGCACGAGCACTGCCGCCCCGTGCCGCCCGTGCTGGCCGACCCGGCCCAGTTGGGACAGGTGTTCCTCAACCTCCTGCTCAACGCCGTCGATGCCACGCCGCAGGGCGGCACGATCAAGGTCATCTCGGGCACCGAGAACAACGATGTCGTGGTGACGATCTGGAATTCCGGCAAGGGGATCGACCCGGCGCTCTACGACCGCATCTTCGACCCGTTCTTCACCACCAAAGCGACCGGCACCGGGTTGGGACTTTCCATCGCCCACATGATCATGGCCAAGCATAACGGCACCATCCGCGCTATCGGCCACAATGAGAGCGGAACCACGTTTCGTATCACTCTACCCAGGGCCCTGACCGCCAAGAGCTGACGCATGCCTCGAGTGCTCATCATCGACGACGACCGCAATCTGCGCTTTGCGCTCCGCCGCATTCTCGACGCCAACTCCTACAACATCGACGAGGCCGGCACCGGCGAGGAGGGGCTGGCGCTGGTGCAGTCGCAGTCCTATGACGTCATCCTGCTTGATCTGCGCATGCCCGGCATGTCCGGCATCGAAGTCCTCGAGAAACTGCGCGCGGTCGATCCGCGCACGCCGGTGGTGATGATGACCGCCTTCGGCACCACCGACACCGCCATCCAGGCGATCAAGATGGGCGCCTTCGATTTCGTGCTGAAACCCTTCGAGATCGACGAGATCCAGCGCGTGGTCGCCCGCGCCGTCGAGTCGTACCGCCTCATGACCCGCCGCGTCGAGGTCGCCGAGGATGAGACCCCTGCGACGGACGCCGATGCCGACACGCTCATCGGACGTTCCCGCCCGATGCAGGAAGTCTACAAGCAGATCGGGCGGGTCGCGCAGACCGATGCCTCGGTCCTGATCACCGGCCCCTCCGGCTCGGGCAAGGAGTTGGTGGCGCGCGCCATCTACCAACACTCCAAACGCGCCGGACGGCCGTTTCTCGCCGTCAATTGCGCCGCCATCCCCGAGGGGCTTCTGGAAAGCGAGCTCTTCGGCCATGAGCGCGGCGCGTTCACCTCCGCCGATCATCGCCGTCTCGGCAAGTTCGAACGCGCCGACAAGGGGACGCTTTTCCTCGATGAGATCGGCGACATGAGCCCGATGACGCAGGCGAAGATTCTGCGCGTTCTCCAGGAGGGTGTGATCGAGCGCGTCGGCGGCGCCGAGACCATCGAAGTCGATGTCCGCGTCATCGCCGCCACCCATCGCGACCTGCCGCGGATGGCGCAGGAGGGGACCTTCCGCGAGGATTTGTACTACCGGCTCAACACCTTCACCATCAATTTGCCGCCGCTGGCCGAACGTCCCGAAGACATTCCGCTTCTGGTGCGCTACTTCATCGACCGCGCCTGCCGTCATGACGGCCGCCCCGGCGTGCATGTTCTGCCGGAGACCATGGACAAATTGATGGCCCACCAGTGGCGCGGCAATGTGCGCGAGCTGGAAAACGTCATCAACCGCGCCCTGATCGTCACCACCGGCAACGCGCTATTGCCCGAGTCGATCGTGCTCTCCGATGCCGGCAGTCTGGCGGCGCGCGCCGTTCTCCCCGCCGGCGATGAACAGCTGCTCGATCTGCTCTTTGAGCGGTTGGTCGCCCGCTACTCGCGCAATCCCGATGATCCCATTCTGAGCGTGCTCGAACGGGAAATGCTCGCGCGCGCGATGAAACACGAAAACGGCAATCAGGTCCAGGCCGCGCGTTTGCTCGGGATTTCCCGCCAAACCCTCCGCAACCGCCTGGCGGACGAAGAGTCCACGCTGCCCGACGAAGGCATGTGACCGTTCCCATTCGCAGCGCGAGAGGCTTTCATCCTCTTGCGCCTCCCGCGCACGGGCCAACAAAGATTGCTTCGTCGCCGCGATCCGCCCGCAGGCGGATCGCGCCTCCTCGCAATGACAGTGTCATCCGCGAGTATGCGTGAATTCGTCATTGCGAGGAGCAGTCCGCCGCAGGCGGACGACGACGAAGCAATCCTTTTTCCACGGCCGCGCCACAGAACAATGATTCCAGGGCCAACGCCCGTCGGCTTTGCCTCCGGTCGTTGGCCCTGGAATGACGGCAGGGGAAGGGGCATTCGCCTGAAGGGGCAGGCCTCAGGCCTACCCTCATCACCCCAAATCCCGCGCCCCCAATACCGTCATCCCAAGGCCCGGCGCTCTTTGCCGGGTCTTGGGATCTTTGTTGCTCTTTTGCGCGTGGCAAGCAAGGCAGGCCTCAGTCGCCCTCGTCACCCCAAATCCCGCACCCCCAATACCGTCATCCGAAGACCCGGCGCTCTTTGCCGGGTCTTGGGATCTTTGTCGCTCCTTTGCGCGTGGCAAGCAAGGCAGGCCTCAGGCCCGCCCCTGCAATGAGAGAAAGACGCGAAGCCGAATCCCGTTCGGACGACCTCAGCGCAGCAGCACCATCTTCCGTGACAGCATCGCGCCGCCGGTGATCAGACGCGTGAAATAGATTCCCGAGGGCGCCTCGCGACCGGATTCATCGCGTCCATCCCAGGTCACCTCATGAATGCCCGGCGGTTGGCTGCCGGTCACCAGGGTGCGCACCCGCTGGCCGAGGATGTTGTAGATCGCCAGTTCGGTGGGAGTGTACTTGTCAAGACTGTACCGAATCTGCGTGGCGGCATTGAAGGGATTCGGACTGTTCTGCGCCAGCGCCAGCAACTGCGGGATCTCCGCGTCCGCCGGATCATCCAGCACACCCGATGGCGCCTCGACCATGATCACGCCGGTGAAGGCGTGCGGGGAACAGTAGTAGGGGAAATTCCCCAATTGCGAAAAGGTCCGGGTGAAGGTTTGTTGCGACGAGGATATCGTCGCGTTCCACAAGCCGCTGGGATTGCCCGGCGTCCCTGAGGTTGTCGTGTGAGTGGTGCCCGAGAAGTACTCCCAACGCACCTGATCGTTCTGCTCGATCTGCAGATTGCTGGGATCGAAACTGTTGGACTTCACATCGACGATGTGCAACGCCGCCATCCCCGGCGACGCCGCCAGACATGCCGCCGCGGTGAACAAACCGATCACGACTCGTTTCATGGCCCCTCCTCCTGTTTCTGATTCAAGGCGAAAACCCGCCTCAAACAGCCCAAACGGAAGACGTACTTAAATTGTTCCGTTTCGTAATCCGGGAGGACAGGGCCGGGGACCGCTTGACTCACACCCGGCAATCAGGATACAATTGGTGTATGGACCGTTGGCAAACTCACACCAGGCAGGGAGGGTAAATGACGAAACGGCAAGCCATTACCGCCGCATTGTTGACGTTTTGCATGATGACGGGTTCCGCGCAGGCCTACTTCAGGGACTCTGTCTACATTCCCGACATCGAAACCTTCATGCAAATCGGCAGCAACGGCGGGCCGCAGGTTTCCGCCGCGGGCAATGTCATCTGCTTCACCTCGGCAATGTCCGGTGTCGGGCAGGTCTACCGTCTGCGCGACAACGGCTGGCCGGAGCAGTTGACCTACTTCACCGATGGCGTCGACTTCTACGCGCTCTCCCATGATGGCCGTTGGATCATCGTCGGCGCCGACTGGGGCGGGTCCGAGGAAACCAATCTGCACCTGGTGGAGGTGGCCACCGGACGCACCGAGCCGCTGACCAATGTCAAGGATGTCCAGATCGCCGACCCGGTCTGGTCATACGACAATCGTCGCATCTATTACCGCACCAACGAAGCCAACGGGAAAGACTTCCACATCTATGAGATGGATGTCGTCACCCGCGCCACCCGTCCAATCCTGGCGCAAGAGGGGTACCACTCGCCGCAGGTGGTCGCCAGGAATGGCCGCTACCTGGTCGCGGCGCGTTATCCGTCCAACGTCAATTCCGACCTGTATCTGGTCGACTTGACGTCGGGCGTCAGCGAGCATCTGACCCCGCATGAGGGGAATGCCCTGTTTTCCGCCTATGAGTTCACCCCCGATTACTCCGCGCTCTACATCATCAGCAACAACAACAAGGAAGGCATCGGCCGTCGGGCGAAACTCGACTTGAAGTCCAAAGCCATCACCGAAATGGATCCGGGCACCAGGTGGGAAGCCGAGGGGATGACCTTCTCCGAGGATATGTCGCGGATGGCCTGGATCGTCAACGAGGACGGGTACGGCCGTCTGCACCTCTGGGACCTGGCCGCCAACGCCGAACTGCCCGCGCCGCCGGTCGATGGATTGGTTTCCGGCGGGATGTTCATGGGCAATGACACTTTCATCTTCTCGTTCAACGGGCCCGACAGCCCGCCCGACTGCTGGCGCTGGGAGATCGGCGCGAAGAAACTCACGCAGCTGACCTTCGCGGTTACCGCCGGTATCGACCGCCGCATCTTCGTCAAACCCGAGCTGGTGCGCTTTCCCAGCTTCGACGGTCTGGAGATTTCGGGATTTCTCTATCTGCCGCCCGGCGCGAAGAAGGGGGACCGGGTGCCGTTTATCATCAGCGCCCACGGCGGACCGGAGTCGCAGTTCCGTCCCGACTTCATCCGCAACTTCCAGTACTTCGCGCTCAACGGCTTCGGCATCTTCGCGCTCAATCCGCGCGGGTCCTCCGGCTATGGCCGCGATTTCCTCGACATGGACAACTACAAGGACCGCTGGAAATCGGTGAAGGACTATGAGACCGCCACCCGTTGGCTGGCCGAGCAGGGGTACGCCGACCCCAAACGCATCGCGATCACCGGCGGCTCCTATGGCGGCTACATGACGCTGGCCTGCATCACCGCCAATCCCGACCTGTATGCCGCCGCCTGCGACCAGGTCGGCATCGCCAACTTCGTCACTTTCCTGAAGAACACCGCGCCCTACCGCCGCCATCTGCGCGAATCGGAATATGGCCCGCTGGCCGACTCGGCCTTCCTCTGGGAGATTTCGCCGCTGGCGCAGGTGGACAAGATCAGGACCCCGCTTTTGATCGTGCACGGCGAGAACGATCCGCGCGTACCAGTGGGGGAGGCGCGGCAGATGGCGCGGGCGATCGCCGCCCGCGGCGGCATTGTCGACACGCTGATCTTCCCTGATGAGGGACACGGCGTCGCCAAGCGGCCCAATGTGCTGGTGACCTACCGGCGGATCGTGGACTTCTTCAAGAAGTACTTGCTCGCGCCGTCGCCGGAGAACTGATTGAATGCAAGGCGATAGGTCCGACCGGACCAGCGGGACCTGAGGCTTTTTCGCCGGCGTAACTCAGTTGGTAGAGTAGCTGATTTGTAATCAGCCTGTCGGGGGTTCGATTCCCTTCGCCGGCTCCAGAGATCAAGCAGGGGCGGCCCACTGGCCGCCCCTACTTTCAATTGGACAGACCCGCCTGACTTTCCGTATAATCGCAGCCCGCTTTCACCGAAAGCGGACCGCCCGGAGAGGTGCCCGAGTGGCCAAAGGGAGCAGACTGTAAATCTGCCGGCAGACGCCTTCGGAGGTTCGAATCCTCCCCTCTCCACTCTCGATTCATTCGCCCTTGCCGATAACACAACGGCCGCCCGCAACCGCGGGCGGCCGCTGTCTCGTTGACAGCGACACAATCCTTACGTCTGCATGAACGCCGGGCCGACCATCGGCTCCCACTTGAAGCCGTAAATGATCGCCCCGTCCGGGCCGTTCGAATTGATCCGCCGGAACCGCGCCTGCACCCGCCAACCGGTGTAGTCGACGTCGGCCTCGGCCCCGGTCAACTGGCCCATCAGCCGCGTGTGCTGGTCATCATCGCATTCGATGATCGCGACATGGTAGGGCCCATTGAGCGTCATCCAGCCGGGGACAATCCGTTGCACTGTGTCCAGCACCACCGTGCCGGTCTTGGGCAGACGGATGATTTCCGGATCGGTCTCGCCGGTTTCGGGGTGGATTTCGCACGGCGGGTAAACCACCGCGCCGCTGGCAAAGCGCGCCGCGCGCAGATGGTAGAGCACATCGGACCGTCGCTTGATGCGCGGAGGGAATATCGTGCCGCTCATCGTCTCACTCCTTCCAGAATGGTGACACCCGCCATTGTGCCGATGCCGCCCACATTGACCGCCATGCCCCTGTCCGGCTCGCCGGGGATCTGGCGTCCCATTGGCGCGCGTCCGGTCAACTGCAGCAGCAGCTCGCCGATCTGGGCCGCCCCGGTGGCGCCCACCGGATGCCCCTTGCCTTTCAGCCCGCCCGAGGAATTCACCGGATGCTCTCCTTCGATCGCGGTCGCGCCCGCCAGCGTCGCCGGGCCGGCCTTGCCCGGCTCGTAGAGGCCGATCGCCTCGAGGATCATCAGTTCGGCGATGGTGAAACAATCGTGCACTTCAAACGCCTTCATGTCGCGCACGGTCTTGCCCGCCTGTTTCAACGCCGCCGCCGCCGCCCGCGTCACGCCCGGCATCTGGTGGAAGACCTTGCGGCGGTGCAGAAACATCTGATCGGCGCTGATGGCGCGTCCGATGACCCGCGCGTACGGTCGTCCGCTCGCCTTGGCGACATCTTCGGGGACCACAATCAATCCGGCGCATCCGTCGGTGATCGGCGAGCAATCGAACAGCCGCAGCGGATCGGCGACCATGATCGACGTTTCGACGATCTCCGGCGTGATCTCGGTCTGGAACTGCGCGTGCGGGTTCTTGCTGGCGTTGCGGTGGTTTTTGACCGCGACCGCGGTCAGCATGGCGCGCGTGGTGCCGTAGGCGGCCATGTGCGACTTGGCCATCAGCGCATAGAGCAGGGGAAAGGTCGCGCCCTGGTCGGCCTCGTACTCGCGCTCGGCGGCGGCGGCCAGCGCCGCGGTGGCATCGTCGCCGGACACATCGGTCATCTTTTCCACGCCGCCGGCGAAGACGATCTTGTGGCGGCCGCTTTGCACGTCGTCACAGGCGGCGTTGAAGGCCACCGACGCGCTGGCGCAGGCGCCCTCGTGGCGGCTGGCGGGTACCCCGACCAGACCCATCGCGTCGGCCGCGTAGGCGCCGAGATTCTCCTGCCCGGTGAACAGCCCCGAAGACATCGCGCCCATGTGGATCGCTTCCACGTCCTTCAGATGGATGCCCGCGTCGGCCGCGGTCGCCCGCGCCGCCCGCGCAATCAACTCTCGCGCCGAGAGCTGCCATTCGCTCCCCCACGGGCTCATGCCGAATCCCAGTACACAGGGTGTCTGATTCATGGTGCCGTCACCTCCCTAACTGCCCATGACGATCATCCCGCGGTTGCGGAGATACTCGCCGTAGCTGAGATATTGCAGTCTGTGATTGATGATCGCGTCGGTGGTGGCCACTTCGCGATGCTGCGCCGCCACAATCGCGTCGGTGGTTTCCCAGATGAACGCGTCGCTGCCCGAGCCCGATCCATAGGAGACCATCAGGATCCGCTGGCCGGGCCTGGCGATGTCCAGCACCCCCGCCAGCCCGATCGGCGAGGCGCCGGAGTAGGTGTTGCCGATGCGCGAGACCTTGAGTCCGGTCTCGACCTGCGCCGGCTTGAAGCCGAGAATCGACGCGGCCCGTTTGGGGAACTTGGCGTTGGGTTGGTGGAAGACCGCGAAATCGAAATCGGCCGGCTTGGTGCCCGACTCGGCCATGATCGCCCGCGCCGCGCCCAGCGTGTGCTTGAAGTACGCCGGGTCGCCGGTGAACGCCCCGGCATGCTCCGGGTAGTTGCGGTGCTCGCGCCGCCAGAAATCGGGCGTGTCGGTGTCGTACGATGAGGCCCACAACAACCGGGCGGCGATGTGGTCGCGTCCCATGATGAAGGCCGCCGCGCCCGAGGCCGCTGAAAACTCCAGCGCATCGCTCGGCGCGCCCTGCGAGGTGTCCGAGCCGACCCCGAGCGCGTACTTCATCGGATTGCTCACGCCCTGGCCGATCACGTACATGATCGCGTCGATCATCGTTTGCGTCCCGGCCTTGCAGGCGAATTCCACGCCCGACAACCAGATGTGCGGCGTCGCGCCGATCACCTCTGCCAGCACCGTTGCCGACGGCTTGACCGCGTACGGCGGCGATTCCGATCCGATCGAGGCCTTGCCGATGTCGGCGGGATCGACAAACGGCGCCCGCGCCAGCGCGCGGAAGGTCGCCTCCACCGCCAGCGTGATCGAGTCCTGATCCCAGGGCGCCACCGACTTTTCGACCAGCCCCAACCCGCGTTCATAGGTGGGTGCGTCGGCGCCCCAGATCCGCGCGATATCGGCGATCTTGATGCGCAACTTGGGCACGTCGACACCCCAGCCGACAATGCCCACCGGCGTTTCAAACTTCATGCATGCACCTCGCGTGGCTTGAGGGTGAACTGACCGCCAATCTGGAAACAGCCATGCAACCGTCCGCGGCAGCGGACAGTTTGCCGAGGGAAATTACCGCCTCCGCTTCCCCGGTGTGTCAAAACCACGCCAATCTGACAAAACCGGTAGGATTTGCGACGCAGGGCAGTGGGAGGGACGCGAATGGAAAACGGCGCCCCGGAGAACCGGGGCGCCGTGTTCGTCAAGCCAGCGAGGTGCCAGATCAGGAGGTCGGGTCATCCACCGTGTTGAGGAGTGTTCCTGTCTGGTCGATCGTCCAGGTGTCCACCGTGGCGTCGTCGTCAATGTTGGCCGTCGCGGTGCACGAGAAGGTGTTGGCGGCCGCGGTCATCGCGTAGCTGTAGCGGGCGTTCGAACCCACCTGCACGCCGATGCGCGCGAAGTTGTTGCCGTTGGCCGCGTCCGCGGTCACGCCGTTGCCCCAGTAGGAGTCATACTCCTGACGGTAGGCCTGTTGCATGACGTAGATCTGCTTCAGCAGCTGCTTGGCTTCCGACGTCTTCGACTTCGCCGAGGCGGCCATGAAGCGCGGGATCGCCAAAGCGGCCAGGATGCCGATGATGACGACCACGATCATGAGCTCGATGAGGGTGAAACCCTTTTGCGAGCGATGCAGCTTGGACAGCATTCCTGCTCCTCCTTGTTGGTTGGTGACTTGTTCTTTACTCTTCATCGTCAGTTTGCCGTCGGGGTTGACCCATTGCGCGGCCAGCCCCGCGCGTGTGTCAGTGCAAAGTGAGTGCCGCGTTTCGCTCCGCCACCGATGCGGCGGCGTGAGGCGCTCCGAGACGCTTGCGGCGGCGTTGGTTGCCCGCATTGCGCAATTGCTGAACAGATGACGCTGGTCGCTGTGGAGTGTCATTCTGGTCTCTCGTCGTCTCGGATTCTGCCGTCGCCATTGCATTCTGCAATCCGCCTATTGGGTCGCGTCGTCCGACACCGCCTGGAGGATGCCGCCCTCGTTGATCGTCCAGGTGTCCGGCGCCGGATCGTCATCCAGTCCGGGCGCCGCCACCGTCGCCGTCGCGGTGAAGGTCGTCGCGCCGGCATCGGCGGAGGTCAGCGTGTACGCATAGCGCGCCGGCTGGGCCAAATCGAGCCCCAGCCGATCAAACGTGCTCGGGTTGGCCGCGTCCATCGTCCCGCCCACGATCCAGTACCGGTCGTACTCCTGCCGATAGGCCGCCTGCAGGACATAAATCTGCTTCAACACGCCCTTTGCCTCGCCCTGCTTGGCCTTGGCCGAGGCCGCCATGAAACGCGGCAACGCCAACGCGGCGAGAATGCCGATGATCACCACCACGATCATCAATTCGATCAACGTGAATCCGCGCTCTTGTCTCATGTCGCTACTCCGGGTCACACAATTTGTTTCGACCGCTCCCTGATTTCCGTTAGCCGCCGCGGGGGTTTTCGCCACGCTTTCCGCCGCGCCACGGCCTGTGAGCGCAGATATGCGTTGCAAGAATGAGGCCAAGCCGGGACGGGGCGACCAACCCGGTCGCCGCAAGACGGTTAGCGCGCTGTTGAATTATTGCGCAGGCACAAATGGGGCGAAGCGACCGGCGATTTCCGCCGGCGGCCATGCAAAATGCAATGCTGCCGGCGCCCTCCCGGCGCGCGATGAGCGATTGCTCCGAATGCGGCCACCCGTTAAATTGAGCGGCTTGATCGCCCGATGCGGTGTATAAGTTGGCACCACGGGCCCATCCCAACCGGGGAGAGGAATCGATGACAGGAATCTACCGCAGACTGACCTTCACCCTCGCCGTCGCCGCGCTGGTGGGATTGCTCCTCCCGCTGGATCTGCTCGCGCAGGGCATGTACAACGCCAAGCCAGCCAAGCTTCCCTGGAAGATCGCCTTTCAGCGCGACAAGAACATCTGGCTGATGAATGGCGACGGCTCCAACCAGCGTCTCTGGCGCCCCTTCGGCAACGTCGCCGGCAAGATGTCGTTCTCGCCCGATGGACGTACCCTCATCTGGGCGCGGCAGGGGGAGTTCACCTACAACCTGCCCGATGGCGGCGGCGGCGGACGTCGACTGTTTGATTTGTTTCTGGCCGAAGTCGATTCGACCCGCGAAGGATACTGGCGTTGGGTGACCTTCAACCATGGCTCCCGCGGCGCCGAGTTCTCCCCCGATGGCCAGCGCATTGTCTACTGCTATGACCTCAACGCGAACATCGTCGACGCGGAGTTGCCCGATTACCAGATCGTGCACTCGCGCATCGACGGCAGCGACCTCAAGAAACTGGCCCGTCCCGATGCCAGGCCCGGCGAATGCCAGGGCATGGACCCGACGTGGTCCCCCGATGGCAAGCAGGTGGCCTTCACGTACTTCCTGCGCCGCCGCGCCAACATCGGCGAGGGCAGCAAGGATGCCCCCACCCGACCGCTCGGGCTGGTGGTGGTCCCCGCCACCGGCATCACCGCCGGCGAGGATGAACTCGAGGCGATGGCCAGGCAGAACGGCGATGCGGTCATGCCCGCCTGGTCGCCCGACGGCCGCGCGATCGCCTTCGTTAGTTCCAATTCCGCCGACGGGAGTATCTACCTGATCAATCCCGACCTGACCAACCGCCGCAAACTGGTCGAGAAGACCGACCGTCTGGTCCCGGCGCAGGCCCCCGTGTCCTGGTCGCCCGATTCGAAGTGGATCGTCTTTTCGACCGTCGATGGCTTCATCTACGTCGCCCCAACCGATGGCTCCGGCAAGCCGGAGCGCATCACCTCGGGCGGCAACGACTACATGCCCGTCTTTTCGCGCAAATAGCGCCGCGGCGCCTGCCAAACGACGACAGGGCGGCCCGTGGGGCCGCCCTTTTCGTTAAGGACTAAATGGAGGAAGCGCGGACCGCTTACCGATGCGCCCCGGTGTGCGCGTGCGGCCGGTGATGGCCGCGCGTTTCACGCTGGTTCAGTTCGCGGTTCAAAAGGAAGGTGAGGTCCTCGATGCGGAAGGGTTTGGCCAGCATGTCGACTGCTCCGGCCGCGCGCGCCTGCGCCACCAGTTCCGGCGAGGCATAGCTGGAGATTATCACCGTCGGAATCGGCATGTGCCCAGACAATCTCACCTTGCGGAGGATTTCGTAGCCGATGCCGTCGTCCAGCTCCCAGTCGGAGACGATCGCGTCGACCGGCTCGCGATCCAGCCACGAGATCGCTTCGCTGATACTGGCGACCTTGATCGGACGCCACCCCTGATTGGCCACCATGCTGCCGACAATGTTACGGACTTCCTCGTGGTTTTCCACCACGAGCACCGTCGGCTGTCGCCGGGCCGACTCCCTTTTTTCTGCTCGCTGCTTGCCCACATTCTCATTATCGGACAGCGCAAAGCGATTCATTATCGAAATTGGCAAAAGGAGTCACCCCGCCCGGTGGAGGCAGGCGGGGTGGGCACGACAGGGAGGAAGTAGGATGAGGAACAGGGCTAATGCGCAAGGTCGGTTCGGACCGACGCTTACAGCGGCAGACTCCCGCCAGCGTCGCCGAAGGTCAGTGCCATGAAGACAGCGACAATGACCATCACCAGCGTCCAGTAGGTCCAACCGCGGGCGCGTTCGTTGCCACGTTTCGGCAATTCGTAGTGATGTCGCACTGTGTTCATGGTCATTGTCTCCTGACAGCGGACACTTTCGCAATCCCCATGCCGTAAATAATCGGTTTCGTTGTTTTGCGTAACGCGTTGTATCCAAAAACCTTGGATAATCGGCGAGCGAGGCCGTCGGCGGTTGGTGTGCAAGGTTTTGCCACTTGCCATGTTGTCTCGGTGCGCTGAAGCCACAATCCCAACGGAAAAGGGCGCCCAAAGGCGCCCTTTTCGGGGTCATTCGCTCGGCTAAGGGCTACTCGGCCGGCGGCGGTAGGAACTGCACCGTCACGGTCGGGAAGAAATTCCCCTCGTTCAGCCCGGTCGGAGTCGGATTCAGGTCACGATAGATCATCGGCACAAGCGTTGTGCCCACCGTGTCCAAATCGTCGGGGAAGAAAGCGGACATGTAGATTAACTGAGTGTTGGGTTCATCGGGCGCCCAGTCGAAATTGATGGCTCCCATGAAATCGTCATCCGGCTCGATGGTGATCCAAAGTTTCTCGACAACCGGACTCTCGAGGACATCCAGCGGCGCCTGCAATCCGTAAGGCAGGTCGTGCAGGAAATCCTCGCCCGGGAACATAAAGTTGCGATCGAAGCGATCGTCCGTGAATGTGTAAGGGTTTTTGGAATCGGCTCCTAACGGGCCCTTGAATCGGCCCAGCGAAATCGGCGGGATCCCGGAGGCCTTCGTAAACACCAGCCAGGCCTCGTACTCCCAGCCCGCAAAGATGAAAGCATTGCCTTCAAGAATCTCATTCAAGGCGTCTGGATCCGAAAGATCAAGCACACCCGACATCGTGGGACCCATGATCGTGTCGCCGTTGGTTATGCGGAAAGCGCGCGGCAGGACGGACTGTTCGTCGAAACTGAGCACCTGGAACGTGTCACGGTTGCAGCGGGTCAGCGATGGATCGTCGATGCGGATGACGCAGGTGTCGGTGATCTGGGTCAGCGGATTGTTGATGATGTAGCGGTAGCCGACGACTTCGCCGTCGATTATCACCGGATCCTCGCCCAATTCGACACCCTGGTGAATGACTCCCGGAGCGAGCGGGATCGGATCATCCGGACCGTACTTGCCGGGGGCGTGCGACGGATTGCCGTCGCGGAACTCGAAGTCTGGCTCGCGTTGCGGCATCACCAGGCCGAAGTTCGAGAACGAACTCTCGGGATGGGCGCGTCCGATCCAAACGACGTAGTTGTAGGCGCCTCCCGACGGCGGCACAAAAGTCTTGATGTAGGCGTCCCATCCGCCGGCGCTGTCCAGCGTCGTCTCGTCCTCCAAGCGCGGATTGGCAAACCAGATGCCCTGCCCCTCGGTCTCGTTGTCGCGCCACTGAGCGCCGGGGATGCCCTTCTTGTTCGACTGGGAGATCAGGTTAAAGCTCACGATCGGGGGAGTCTGAGTCAGTAAGGGCACGAGTGCAAACGGATTGATGAGCACGGCCCGGCCCGATTGAGGATTGATATTGAACACTAAATGGAATGGTCCATCCGGCGCATCTGGATGCGGGTCGTTGATGGGCTCCAACGTGATGAAGGCCACAGGATTGATGCCCTGGAGATACGGCGTTACGTCAAATCCGATCGGCATCCCGTTCCCAGTGGTCAGGGGGAGAAACTCCCCATTCTCATCACTGGCCGCGTAAAGGTACGGATCCCACCGGAAGCGCGCCAATGAAACCGGCTCTTCCGGTGTGACCGAAGTGTCGACCTCATTGATCTGGAAAGTAACCAGCCAGAGTTGGTACATATAACCCTCTGGGGCTGCATGCAGGTTCAAGTCCGGTGACACCCTTACATGGGTCAGTGCGCCAGTCGTCCCGGTTGAGCCGTCTATCTGGCAACCGGCGAAATAAACGAGGGAAAGGCAGAGGACGGCCAATGCCAGCCAGCGTGACTTCACGACGTGCATGAGGACGATTCCTTTCGCTACCGTTTTGTCCGACGGGCACTTACACCCGCAAAAAACGAAACGCCATGATAGGGACGGCCTCCGACCGGAATCAAGCGAAATCCCGGACGCGCTGTCGGAGCCGCTCCCCCCCGCGCCTGAGCCCCATTACCGATGATCCCGCAACATATTCCCGCCCATCCGTCGCCTGTGTCACCGGCGGCAAAAACCGTTGTCCGCTCCCCCGCGGTGCCGTACAATTATTGTCAGGATTGTTGCGCGCGCCGCGCGCGTTGAACGCCCAACGATCATCGGGAAGGGAAATGGCAAATGGGACGTGTCAGCACCTTCGACGACTGGATTGACATTTTTCGCGGCTGGCAGGAAGGGCTGGGGCTGGACCGGGAGACGGTCGAGGAATACAAATTTGAAGCCCTCTACGGCGACCTGCATTCGCCCGAAGTCGAGTTCGGCGACTTCGCCGGACGGCGCAAGTTCGAGAAAGTGATCGAAATCCCCGACCAGCGGATGCGCGACGCCCTCCTGCAACTGGTGATCGTGCAGGGCGACACCGAATTCGGCTCGGTCGAGCAGCAGCGCTACCTCGTCAACACCGCCCCCAGCGAGCACGACCTGAAAAGTCTCATCCGTGTCATGCGCGAGGAGATGCGCCATGGCTGGCAGATGTGCCATGTCATGATTAACCATTTCGGGACCTCCGGCAAAGTCGAGTCGGAGAAGATGCTCCAGCGCTCGGCCGATCAGCAGGGACGGCTCCTCGGCTCGTTCAACGAAAACGTCGACCACTGGCTCGATTTTTTCGTCTACACCGAATTCATCGACCGCGACGGCAAGTACCAACTGACCATGCTGTCGCATTCGGCCTTCGCCCCGCTGGCGCGTTCGATGGGGCCGATGCTCAAGGAGGAGGCTTTCCACCTCGGCACCGGGCACAACGGACTCAAGCGCATCTGCCGCGCCGGCAAGATGCCGGTGCGCCTGATCCAGAAGTACATCAACAAGTGGGTGCCGACCGCCTACGATCTCTTCGGCACCGATCATTCCAGCTCCGCGCACTGGGCCTATGTCTGGGGCCTCAAGGGACGCTTCGACCAGCACGACAGCGAATTCCGCGACATGGAGAACCTGAACGAACACTCGCGCGAACTGTACTTCGCCGAAATCCAGGGGCTCTTCGACCAGCTCAACGCCCTCCTGCCGCAGAACTCCGAGAAGCTGATGGTCCCGTCGCTGAAGTTCAACCGCTCGGTCGGCAGCTACGCCAACGAGCCGTATGACATCCACGGCAACCGCGTCAAGCCGGAGGAATGGGACGACTACGTCAAATCGGTTCTCCCCACCGATGACGACCGCGCCGAAATCATGGCCATCTGCAAAGACCCCTCCTGGATCGCCCCGAAACAGGCGGGGTGAGGGCCGCCCTGCCGCAGAATGCCATCGCCGCTCGGGGGCGATAAAGCCGCCCCCAATCGGCGATGGCAGGTCAGACAAGAATGTCCGACCTCCTATTTCGCATTTGAAATCGCTTTTCAGGAGGACAGACATTCCTGTCTGTCCATCGCCTCGTGAGTGCGGGTCGATAGATGCGGCAGGGCAACCTTTCCGCGCATTGCCATCGCCGCTCGGGGGCAAAAAAGCCGCCCCCCAATCGGCGATGGCAGGTCAGACGGGAATGTCCGACCTCCTAGGATTTTCGTTTGCCGTACCCGAACAACACCGGCACGAGGCCGGCCAGCTCGACCACGGTCATCCACAACCGCGAGACCACCGCGACCGCCGCGCCCAATCCTGCCGGCAGGTAGGGACCGAGGACCACCGCGAGGATGCCCTCGCGCACACCCAGCCCGCCCGGCGCAAACAGCGCGACAAAGCCCACCAGATAGGCCGCCGCGTAGGCCGCGCTCACTTCCCAGAACGGTCCGGCCGGGAGGCCGATGCCGATATTCATGCACCAGAACGATGCGCCATACAGAATCCACGCGCCGATGTAGAGCCAGAACAATCCGAACGCCCGTCCGAAACTCAACTCAAACTCGATCGGCTCGCGCCCGAAAATCGACAACCCAAAGTTCAGCAGTCGGCGGAACAACGGCGGATACAGCAGGATCACGCCCACCGACAGCGCCACCAGCACCGCGGTCGGCGACAGATCGCCCCAGATGCGCACGCCGAGGATCGCAGTGACAAACGCCGCCCCCGGCACCAGCGTGAACGCCTGATGCAGGGCCGATGACACCAACGCCGGTTTGGGCGGGACACCTTCATCCCCGACCAGATAGACCATCCCCGCGATCGTCCAGATTTTCCCGGGGACATATTTGCCGAGATTCGACAGCGTCAGAATGCGGTAGGCCGCGGCGAAGCGCAGACGGTGTCCGCTGATCGCCGCCAGTACGATGCGCCACAGATGAAACAGCAGGACAAAATCCAGCCACATCAGGACGGCGGAGAGCAGAAGCCACCACGGACGCAGTTGCCAGTCAAACGCGCGGACCGCATCCCACTGCGCCACCAGCGCGCGGATGACAAAGACGCTGATCACAACGGTCAGCGCTCCGCCGATGACCGCGCGCCATGTCCCGCTCTTGGTCCCCGCCATCGGCGCCACGGTAGCGCGGGGAAGCGGGGTCGTCAAGGACGATTGCGCGCCAATGGAACGGGGGCGCGAACCGACACGCGCCCCCGGGGTCGCAGGATGGAGTGAGGAGGGACCTGCGATGTCTACTCTGAGGTTCTGCTCCGATCGAACACGCGTTTCATCGTGCGGCCGTCGGTCTGATCGCGACGTTGCATCACCGACACGATCGTCAACTGCTGCGCGTCGGGCGAGATCGTGAACGTCTCGGTCCGGCGTCCGCCGCGCGGGCCGGTGTGGGTGATGACCAGCGCGCCGTCGGAGTTCCACGTTGCGGTGACGGTGGCGCCTTCCGTGGCGCGCGGGCCATCCGGCGTCATCGCGCGGCCGTCGGTGTACAGTGTGCGGGCATGTCCCCGCGGTCCGGTGATGGTCACCGTCGAATCGGTCTGCGCGATGGTCATGGTCATCGGACCGCGCGGTCCGCGACGGCCGCCATCGAAGTCGGCGTTGTCACCGTGTTGACGTCCCCGCATGCCGCGCGGACGACGTGCGTCCTCCGGTGCCAGCGGGTCGCCCGGCGCGCCGCGCCGCGGGCTATGGCCGCGCATGCGCAGACTGTCGGGCGGCGGCGGCGCGTCGCTTAAATCCCGATTCAATGTCCAGCCGCCGCTCAGATCGGTCCCGCCCGCGTTCGCGGACACCGCCCCGGCGGTTCCTGCCGGCGCGGCCGACGGATCGGAGCCGCCGCAGCCGGTGTTCAGTCCCAACAGCATCAGCGTCGCCAGGCCGGCCGCCGCCAATGTCCAATGTGTCTTGCCATGAATCATGAGTCCTCCTGTTTGAATGTGTCGCATCACAGGCGCCTTCACCGATTCAGACAGACATGGCGGGAGTTCGTTAGCGACCGCCGCCGTG
>DATMBC010000104.1 GCA_035559435.1 bacterium | reverse complement strand
GCGGTCGTACGCGAAAACGCGATCAGCCAGAGGGGTTGGGATGGGTGCACGTAGTGTCCGGCCATGGTGGGCGATACTGGAGTTGAACCAGTGACCTCTTGCATGTCAAGCAAGCACTCTAACCAACTGAGCTAATCGCCCCCGTTTCATCCGCTAAACATAACAGGCGAACTTACAAGGGCGCAAGTGTTTATCCGGCGTCACAGGCGCCACTTTTTCAGCAGCCGGTCGACGATGTCGCCGATTTTCTCCTCGGCGGCGTAGTCGCCCTTTTCGATTTGACGGCGGAGTTCATCGACACGGGCCTGGCGCTGGGTGTCGTCCAGCGGGGTGGTGTCGGCATCCTCCAGCATGAGACGGGCGATGGCCTCACGGATCGCCGCATCGTCGCCTAAGGGGCTCGTGGAGGGCGGATGCTCCTTGTCCGGACCGAGATTGCCGGCGGGATCGTTCGGGCGAGATGTCATGATCGGCACGTTCCCTTCCCGGACCCGGCGGTCATAGCCAGCCCGGCGCCCCCCACGAGTAGTATCGGCGGCGCAGGCGGGCGAGTCAAACAAGGAGTAACAGTTTGGGGGAAGTGACGGGTGGCCAACGTGTTGTCGTTCGCCCGTGGACGATGGGATGGTCAGGGAGGGCGAGCCTCCCGGCGAGCCGCCACAGCCTGATTGCTATGTAGCCACCGCGGCTCAGCAGGAGCCTCGCCCTCGCGTGACAAGACAAAGCGAACGGTGGGCGCGCAGCGCGCCCACCGCGAGAGTGAGGATTATTCGTGGATGTCCGAACGGATGGGCTCGGAATCGAGACGTTCCTGCGAGAGGCGCTCGCATTCCATCGTCAGGTTGCGACAGCGGCTGACCATGGCGGCGATGCGTTTGACCACATCGACCACTTCGGCGTGGGTGAGCCAGTCGCTGAACTGATCGGCGCCCTCGTCGCGGGCGCGGCGCAGGAGCGCCTCGCCGGCCTCGATCTGCTTTTGCAGGAAGCCGATCTCTTCGAGGTCGGCGGGGATTTCACGTTCCTCGCCGCGGGCGAGGCGGTCGCGCTGTTTCTGCAGGAGGGCGCAGAGCGAGCGATAGAAGCCCAGTTCGCCGTTGAGAAACTCGACGAGCTGTTCAGGGCCGCGAATACCGGTGGTGATGTCCGTCATGGCGATGGTCCGTTAATGGCCGGCGGCGCCGGCGATCTCATCCTCGTAATCGGGTTCGAAGAACAACTGTTCGCGGCGCGGCTTCGGCATCCGCGCCGGCTCGGGCGCAAGCGGCGGCTCCGGCTCCGGGATGGTACTGTCGGCCACCGGCGTCCCATCCCACTTGCGGATCAGCCGTGAACGCTGCGAACGTTTGGTCTTACGCATGCGGAAACCTCTTGGCACGGGCCGTCCGGGCGGTCCCCGGATCGGTTTTTACACCGAGATGGCCGGCTCGGTCTCAGCGACAGACTCTTCGCCGAGCACCATAAACCGGGTCGGATACTGACTGCGGGTGAGCACCAACTGCTTGCCCAGCCCGTTGCGGCGGTTGATCACCACCGGCCCCTGCAGATTGGCGGACATGCGGCGCGGGTCCTCGGGGACGGTGAGAATGACCCACAGTTCGGTGTCGGCCGCGTCGCGGGCGCGCAGCTCGGCGATCTCCATGGGGTCGATGCGCACGGTGTAATCGGGCACGAACACGCGCGGCGGAGCGATTACAAACGACAGCCGCGGCTCCTCCAGCGAGCGCAACCGCGCGAACGGTTCCCAGGCGGGGTCGCGTTCGATGCGGAATCTGTGGTTGTCTTCAAAGCCCAGCAGGCCGCGCGGAAAAGTCAGCGTGCGCGCTCCGGGCGTGTCGGCGGTGGTGTCGGTGAATGCGATGTCGGCTGCAACGTCGGTCACGGCGTCCCTCCCCCGGCGATCAAGCGTCCTGGTCCTCGCCGTAGCAGAAATTCGAGTCGACGCCGCGCGGCGGCTCGGAGGCGTGTTCATGCTGACGGCTATGGGGAACGTGAATGGTGTGGTGACGGTGATGGCGCTGGATGCTGTCGGACCCCTTGCCGGGTCCGGCGGACGGCGACGGGGTCGCATCAGGTTTGCGGCCAAAGAGGCTCATCGGTTCACTCTCCCTGTGCCCGAGGGCGTCGTTGCGGGTGGATGCCATGGTGCGGACGCGGGCCGGCCTTCAGTTCGATGCCGCCGGCGGAGTCGGCGCCGGGGTCATCGCCTTTCACCTTGCCCTTGATGAGACGGGCCAGTCCGGCAATGTCGGTCTTCAGCGACCGCGCCTTCTTGTTTTCTTCCTTGATCTTCAGGTAGACCTCTTCGCGGTGCACCACAACCTTGATGGGCGCATCGACCCCCAGGCGCACCTGGCGGCCATAGACACCCAGCACGGTGACTTTGATGTCATCTCCGATGGTGATGCTCTCACCCTGCTTGCGCGTGAGAATGAGCATTCACCCTCCCTGGTGTTGCGTGATGGCCTCCGCGCCGTCACGAGTCCTGCTCAGTGTTTCTATCGGCGGGCGCGCGGGGCTCCTGAATCGCATCGAGGCAAAGTTGACGAGAAATCATCGGGAAACGATCACGCGCGGCCGCGGACGGCGCGCGGATGTTCAGAAACCGGACACGGGGTGTGGGAATCGCCCGATAGACGGGCGGCCGGATTACGGCACCGGGCCTTCGGCGAGGATGCGCGGAAGCAGATCATCGACCGGGAGCGCCGCCAACTGGGCAATGAGACTGACCCGCTCATCGAACGACGCGTACGCCGGCGGCAGGTTGATCTCGATGTCGCAGCCGGAGTGGGCGCGGGCGATCTGGCCGAAGACGGCATTGATGCGCTCGGCCAACAAGGGCAATTGCGCATCGGCCAGCCCGCGCGCTTCGAGGATGAAGTCGCGTTCGGGCACCGCGGTCATAAAGCAGGTCGAGGCGGCCACTGCGCCCTGATTCATCCAGGCGGTCGCCGGACTCAGGCCGCAGGGAATCGACGCGGCCGGATCGATGGCGCCGGAGGCCTGCATATGAAACTGACCGTCGGGCGAATGCAGATCGACCGGCAGGAGCGTTCCGCCGGCCAGCGTCGTCGCATCGCCCAGCGCGACCACACGTGCCGGCAGCGGCGCGCCGGGATTGACTCCGGGGCAGATCTCGGCCTGAACGAAGACCGCCGCCGCGGTGCCAACCGGGATCGGGACATCGGGCAAGGCAATGCCCAGATGTCGTAGCGTGGCAGCGAAGGTAACGTCGGTGTGGGGAATGACCGCGCCATCGCCGGTGCCGGGCAGGCCCACGACCACGCCATACCCCGAAACCGTTACCGGTGGTCCGAGGACGTAGGAGATATCGCGCAGGCAGACGCTGCGGCCGGGATTATCGGCGGCGAGGGCGGCCACAACCGGGAGGGCCAGCACGGCAGTCAGCCAGACGCGGACGGGAATCGGGCAAAACGGACGCTGACGACGAGACTTCGGCACTGCGCACTCTCCCCTGCCGCCCATTCGGGCCTATTCGGGACGTGTTGATCCCGGTCCCGGCTCGACCCATGTGGGCTTGCCGGGTTCCGCGGGCATGTTCAGATCGGCCGGGGCGACCTGGCGCACCCAGCGCAACAGGTGACGGGCCAATTCCAGCGTGTCATTGAGCGATTGCGACAGCCGTTCCAGCGTGCGCTCATCAGGCACGCCGATGGTTTCGACGGCGTTCCAGAGGTGCTGCGATTGCGGCTTGGTCTGGGCAAACCCCTGATCGATGGCGGTGACGGCATCGGAGACATCATGCGCCACCCGCGTCACCTTGGCGACCAGATCGAGCAATTCCTGGTTAAGCCGGGCACCGCCGACCTGCATCTGCTTCAGTTTGGCGGTGGCGACCGCCAGATTAACGGCCAGGAAGCGCGCCCGTTCGCCCAAATCGCGAACGGAGGCGACCACCTGCCCGATATCGTTCTGCAGATCCGGATCAGGAATGCGGACGTCTCCGTCCATGCCTGCCCCCAATGCGGCCATGCCGCGGTCGGTTATTCCGTCTCGATTTCGATCTGCCGCTGGAAGACATAGCGCGAAATCAGCCGCGACAGACCCTGCGAGAACTCCTTGGGATGATCGGCCATCCGGGCCAGTCCATGAGCGATCACCGGGTCGTCGATCTGCTCCACCGCCAGGAACTCGACGCCCATGAGGATTTCGCCGTCCTCGCAACGCTCCACCCGTTTGACCTTGCCGATGACGTTGGTCAGGGCATCGAAGCCGTGGACATCGAACTTCATCAGCAGGAACTCCCCTTCCGTGACGTGGTCGGTGGTCGAAACCAGGACCCCGCCGCCGGAGAGATTGAGCAGCACGCCGGACTTCTTCTCCGGATGCAGGCGGACCCGTTTATCGGGTTCGACCACGACGGAATTGAAGGAGACCGGCGAGAAGACTTCGATGCGCACGAAGCGGCGTTTCTGCCGATTCGCGGAGTTGTGACCGGGCTGGTTGTTGCTCTTCATCTGTTCCCCCAAAATGGCTGGCGTCCCATGTGCACTGCACGTCCCATGAATTGTCATTCGTTGCCGGCGGCGACGTCGTAGAGACGGCTCGCCTGCCGTTCGGCCAAATCGGCGATGTGCCGGGCCAGCGCCGAGCGGCTGCGATCGGCGCCGCTGTCGGCGATGGCGGCGGCGGCGGCCTCTCGCGCCAACGCGAAGTGCCGTTCGGCCTCGTCGAAGTAGGCCAGACGGCGGGCCAGTTCGCCGATCAGATAGGCGGTCATCATCGCGCCGTTGCCCGCCGCGATGCCGCCGTGCGCGTCAAAGGCCAGTTTGTAGTGATGCAGCGCGCGCAGACGGGCGTCCTCCTCGTGGATCGCCACCAACGGCGAATCCATCTTCAGCGCGCGCAGGAAGTCGGTGTACGACGGATAGTCGCCGAATGGCTCATTGACCAGGGCGCCGTCGGGGGCGCCGACAAAGCCGGCATCCGCGGCGGGGTCGGCGTTGAGCGCGGCCACGGTCTGCTCCAAAGTCAGCAGATGCTCATCGAGCTGATAGAGATGTTGCCGGCACTGTGCGGGGCGCAGATCATCGTCGGGATTGCGTTGGACCGCCTCCGGGTGGCTCTGCAGGAACCGGGTCATGCCGGCGGCGCGCGCCCGCAGACGTTCCACGTCGGCGGCCATCTCTGCCAGCGCGCGGGTCCAGTCGCGGCGGCTTTGCGCCAACGGCGAGGTCCAGTCGACCCCCGGCCGCGGCGACAGATCGCAAAACAGCCAGGCGATGCGCAAGTACCAGCGCGCCAGATCGGAATGCGACGGCGTCGGTAGCAGGTGCTCGCAGTGCACGGCCAACAGCAGTTTGCTGATCGCAGTGCGGTAGGGATAGGACTGCGGCCACAGCGAGGCGCTCAGGCGGCGGATGACGCTGTTGGGATTGGCCAGTTCCTCGAGATGGCGGCGGCGCACCTCGCGCCAGACTTCCGGCTTGCAGCCCTGCGTCGTCTCCCCGTCACGGAAGGCGCGGGTCATCTCGCGGGTGAAAAAGCAGGTCGAGCAGGTGGCGGTGAAATACAGGAGCGGATGCACCGCCTGGTAGCCGGGATGGGTCCAGCGACGCGACAGCGGACGGAAGTCGGTGTCGGTCCCGACCTCGATGTAGGCGCCGGGTCGCACGGTCTCGTACTCGTTGACCGTGCGGCAGACCGGACAGGTCACCCGGACCAGCTGGATGGGGTGCTCGTCACCGGTGGTCATCATCGCTTCGCCGGCATCCGATGCGGCGCGGGGATGGGCCTCAGACACCGAAGCGCTCCCGCACCATGTTGCGCAGTTTCCCCACCGACTTGGTGTGGATCTGCGAGACCCGCGACTCCGAGATGTTCATTGTCTCGCCGATCTCGCGCAGCGTCAGTTCCTCATAGTAGTAGAGCGCGATCACCAGCTTCTCCTGCTGGGTGAGATTGGCGATGGCGTTGATCAGGAAGGCGCGAAGCTCCTGGCGTTCGATGTCGCGCAGGACGCTGTCGGCGTTGGGGCATTCGAGCGTTTCGACCCGCGGCACCTGGCGGTTGTCCTCCTCGCGGTAGACCAGTTCATCCAGCGATAGGATGGTGGTGCCGGAGACATCGTCGATGGCGTCATGGAGCTCGGATATCGAGATCTTCAGGTCCTCGGCCAGTTCGGTGCGGGTCGGGGTGCGTCCGAGGCGGTTTTCCAGCCTGGTGGTGGAGCGGTCGATCTCGCGCGCCTTGGCGCGGGTCGAGCGCGGCACCCAGTCCAGTGAGCGCAGTTCATCGAGGATGGCGCCGCGGATGCGCGGCACCGCGAAGGTCTCAAACTTCACGCCGCGGTCGGGATCGAAGTTCTTGAACGCCTCGATCAGGCCGATCACGCCGGTCGACACCAGGTCGGGCAGTTCCACCGACTTGGGGAACCCCAGCGCCATGCGTCCGGCGACATTGCGCACCAGCGGCAGGTAGCGCGAAAGCAGCTGGTCGCGTATTTCGGGATCGCCGGAGAAGCGCCAGGCCTCCCATTGACGGGCGGCGCTCATGGGCGGCTCGGGGGCCCGTTTGGGGCGGGCGGCGGTTTTGCTGGTGGCGGAAGTCCGTGTCGGTCGCGGCAAGCTCGCGGTCGCTGGCATGGGCTTAGACTCCATGTTGGTTGGTGTTTGACTCCAATGTCGTTCGATATGCTGTTTGAATTGGAAGCAGGTGTCCGCGCCGGCCGTGAGTGTCCGTTGAGCGTTCGTCGGCCTGACGTCGTCTTCGATCTGCGACCTCCCCGAGGCGCAGAACGCCTGTCTCGTCCAGTTCTTGAGCAAGGGCGGTGCCAACTCTGCAGAGATTTGCAGCGTCGTTGTGCGCGAACGACTTTGCGGCGTTGGCGAGCATGGACTTTGCGGACGGCCGTGGCGCGACACGGAAGTTTTTTCCGGTGATGCGGCCGAAAACTCCGCATGGGCGGGGCCGCGAACTGTGGGATCGCGGCAATAGTACGTAGGCGGCGCGCGAGGGTGTCAAGAAGCCCTCGCCACGCCCTCTCCGATGTTTATCGGCAGCAGCGATCGTGTTATTCTGTCTTTTGTCACGCGACGGACATCATCGTGACGGAGGCCGAATGCGGACATTGACATCCTTTATAGGCGGCTGTTGGGAGCCGGAGGGCGGCGCCGCGCGGGAGATTCGCTCGCCCTATGATGACCGCGTGGTCACCCGCGCATTCATGGCCGGCGCGCCGCAGGTCCATCGCGCGTTGGACCTAGCCGCCGACGCGCGCGCGACCATGCGGCGGATGCCGCATCACGAGCGGGCGCAGATTCTCGATGGGATGGCCCGACGCGTCGCCGCGGAACGCGAATCGCTGGCGCAGTTGCTGGTCGAGGAAGCGGGAAAGCCGATCGCGCTGGCGCGTCTGGAAGCCGACCGTTGCGCCCAGACCATCAGCGAGGCGGCGCGCTGCGCGCGGCTGTCGGCCGATGAGATGTTTCCGCTGGACGGATATGCTCCCGGAACCGGCAAGACCGCGGTGGTGCGACGGTTTCCGCTGGGACTGGTGGCGGCGATTACGCCGTTTAACTTTCCTCTCAATCTGGCGGCGCACAAGATCGCTCCGGCCATCGCCGCCGGCTGCACAATGGTCCTGAAGCCGGCGTCGCAGACGCCATCGACCGGCGCGGCGTTGGCGCGGATCGCGCATGAGTCCGGGCTGCCGACCGGCGCGCTGAACGTGGTGCTTGTCGGCGGCGGCGATGCCGCGACGTTGGTCGACGATCCGCGTGTGGCGATGGTGACGTTCACCGGTTCGGCCGAAGTCGGCTGGGGCCTCAAGGGACGGCTGCCGCAGAAACGGGTCACGCTCGAGCTGGGCGGCAACGCCGGCGCAATTGTCGAACCGGACGCCGATCTGAAGCTGGCGGCGCAGAAATTGGCGATGGGCGCGTTCGGGTATGCCGGGCAGTCCTGCATCTCGGTCCAGCGCATCTTTGTCCATGCGTCGGTCGCGGCGCCGCTCACGCATGAACTGCTGGCGGTAACCGCGGCGATACCGTACGGCGACCCACAGGACCCGACGACCATCTGCGGACCGTTAATCGATCGCAGCAACGCCGACCGTGTGGCGGCGTGGATCGCCGAAGCCGCGTCGCTGGGAGCACGCATCCTCTGCGGCGGCGGGCGGACGGGAAATGTGATTGCCCCCACGGTGGTCGCCGATGCCCCTAACACCGCGCGGCTCAATTGCCAGGAGGTCTTCGGGCCGGTGGTCAATGTGACCAGCTACCGCACGCTGGACGAGGCGATTGCCATGGTCAACGACTCACAGTATGGACTGCAGGCGGGCATCTTCACCCAGGA
>DATMBC010000103.1:180000-206898 GCA_035559435.1 bacterium | reverse complement strand
ATGCGGTGACGATTCGCCAGCCACTCCAGCGAGCGGGGACGTGCACGGGGCGACAGCCAGCGCATACTCAGCGAAACGCACGCGAACCGTGCATTTGACGGCGGTAGTAACGGAATCGTTGGCGCCGCAACGCCAACCCGGCTGACCAGAGGGCGCGAAAGATCGCCCAACGTCCGGCGCGAAACGATCCGGTTTCCGCCAGGCGGGCGCGCAGTTCGCCGATGGAATAGAAGGGGTCTTCGAGGATCAACTGGCGCAAGGCATCGATGACTGTCTGCGGGGCGGGCGCCGCGGGGGCCGCGGGCGCGGAAGGCGCTGCCGACGCGGGAACCGGACGCGCCACGGCGGCGCGGCCGTGGCCGTTGCCGCCCTGGAAATGCGCCTCGGCGGCATCGAGCCCGTCGAAGTGCAACAGCACGCCCTCCAGTTCGAGCAGATTGTAGACATCGCGCACCGGCGCGGTCATGCGCGCGAGTTTCAGATCGCCGCCGCCCTCGCGGGCTTCGCGCAGGCGCGAGATGAAAATCCCCCAACCGGCCGAGGAAATGTACTGCGCCCCGGCCAGATCGATAACCAGACGGGTGCGCTTCTGCCGCACCAGGGTGCCGATCACATTGTCCAGTTCATCGGCGGTCAGCGTGTCAACCGTGCCGTCGACACGCACGACAAAGACATCTTTTTGCGCCGCACTGGGGGCCACCGACAGCCGCAGTCCGCCGGAGAGGGATGTGGGAGTCTGATCGCTCATGGCAACCGCGGTCCGTGCCTCAACTGGGGCCCCACTGGAGCGAGTCGGTGGGGGTTTCTTCCGGTTTGATCTGGCGCAGGAACGTGCAGGTGATCGGGGCCATCGTAACCTTGATGGTCTTCTTCTCGACGCTGGTAATGTAGACGGTCGGCTCCAGCGGCTGGTCTTCCTCCAGATCGGGGGTGTAGAGCACCGCCAGGTTGTTGCTGAAGGTGGTGCGGACCACGCCCATCTCGGTGTGGCGCTCGGAGGAGAGCATCGGCAGCGAGCGGAGGCGCCGTTTCTTGATCGGATCGTGGAAGACCACCGAGTCGATGTTGAAGGAATAGCCGATCAGCTTGCGCGGGATGGGGCGCACCGACAGATCAAACCAGCACATGAGCGGGTGCTCTTTGCCTTTCGGACCGGAGATGAAGCTCTGGAGCACCTTGCCGGAGAGACGCAGCGTGAGACTGTCGAAGACGTACTCGCCCTCGGGGCCGAGGGTCCACTCCATGACGGCGGGCCAATGGGCGCTGCGCGTGAGCCAGTAGGGCGTGCCTTCGTAGAATTGCGGGGCCGGCGGCACGGTGACGGTGGGTTTGACGGCGTGCTCGGTTTTGGCGGTCGACTCGGGCGCGGTCTTCTCCGAGCCGCAGGCGGCCAACAGCAGGGTCAAAAGCAGGATGCTTGCGCGTGGTCTCATGGCGGTTGTTCACCGGCTCAGGCGCCGGGCAACGAAAGGTAGTACAAGGCCCCGCCCCGCGACAACAACAAGACGATGGAACCGCCCTCGTATTTCGTCAGCAGGCGCCTGAAATCCTCGACGCCGCCGACGGCTTCGCGGTTCATCTCGAGGATGACATCGCCGACGCGCAATCCGGAGCGTTCGGCGGGGGAACCGGAGAGAATGTCCTTGACGATCACGCCGGTCTGGGCGCGGAGGTTGAGCCGCTCGCTGGTGCGCCGGTCGAGGGCCTCGACAACGATGCCCTGCAGGACGCTGCCTTGGGCGGATTGGCTGTCGGGACGGTAGGTGAATTCGGTTTCCATTTCGGCGACGGCGACGGTCATCGTGTGGCGTTCGCCGCCGCGCACAAAGCCAATCTCCACTTTGTTGCCGACCGGGGTCAGCGCCACCGAGCGGCGCAGTTCGAGCGCGTCGTTGATCGGCTTGCCATCGTAGGTGATGATCACATCGCCATGGCGCAGCCCGGCGCGGGCGGCCGGCGAGCCCTCGGCGACCTCGTTGATCAACGCGCCGCGTCGGTCGGCCAGGCCAAAGGCCTCGGCCATGGCCGCGTCGAGATCCTGCACCGATACGCCAATCGTGCCGCGCTGAATCTTGCCGGTGGCGAGAATCCCGCGCAACACGCCCTGCGCAATCGTGATCGGCACCGCGAAGCCGATCCCCTGGTAGCCGCCCGAGCGCGAGAAGATCGCCGTGTTGATGCCGATCAGACGCCCCTGCGCGTCCACCAGCGCGCCGCCGGAGTTGCCGGGATTGATCGCCGCGTCGGTCTGAATGAAGTTCTCGTAGTCGACCAAGCCCAGCTCCGAGCGCCCGACCGCGGAGATGATGCCCATGGTCACCGTCTGGCCGATGCCAAACGGGTTGCCGAAGGCCAGCACCACCTGCCCGATGCGCACCCGGTCGGAGTTGCCGATCGGCACGGCCGGCAGGTTTTCGCCGTCGACTTTGAGGACCGCCACATCGGTGGCCGGATCGGTCCCGAGCAGACGGGCATCAAAGCGACGTCCGTCGTAGAGAATGACCTGGATCTGGTCGGCGCCCTCGATCACGTGATTGTTGGTCAGCACGATGCCATCGGGGCTGACGATCACGCCGGAGCCCAGCGAGGTCTCGCGGCGCTGGCGGGGTATCGAGAAAACCCGCGGGCCGAAGAAATCGAAGAAGGGATCGCTGCCGAAGGGAGTGTAAACGCGATCACGGGTGACCACGACCCGCTCGGAGGACACGTTCACGACCGCCGGCGCCACCCGTTCGGCGACATCCGCGAATCCATCCGGCGCAAAGACTCCCGCACTCAACCCGGAGGAGCCGGTGTCCGTCTCCGCCTGATACTCGTTGGCGGCGGCGCTGGCGGTGATGCTGTCGCCAGTCGAAGGTGGCGTCCGGTCGCCGCTGGTGTTCTGATGCAAGCCGACACCCAGCCCGACAAAGAAGAGAATGATCCCCAGGGTGATTCCGGTACCACGGCCAGTCGACACGGTAGCCTCCGCCTCAGAGTACGACAACGGCCCCGCCATCGTCGTTACTCGCAGTGATTATACCGTGCCGGGATTCCAGCGCAAATGGGGATAACGAGCTAGCCAGTTGCGACAATGACCGGACCGGCTGCGTCGGAGCTTAAATATTCAACCTATTGGACAATAATCACTTAATGACGATGGTGCGCTCGGTGACTGTGAACCGGCCAACCGCAGTCGCACCGTCGGGTGTCATCAATTCCACTCGCAGGTGATGCGCACCCGGGGACAGATCGGTCAGAACATACGGGACCAAATCATGCAAGATTGTCGGGGCACTATCGACCGTGAGGCGCACACGATGATCCTCCGGCCCGATGGCGCAACCGGAAACGAGAAAGTCGAGAAGTATGGCACGACCCTCCTGGCCCTCGAATTCCCCCTGCGGCCAGTTGAGCGTCAGCACGGGCCCGGGCGCGGGAGCCAGAGTGTCGTCGACATGGATCGTGACCATCCGGAACGATCCCGGCGATTTGATGCTCTCATGCCAGCTGCGGCAGGCGTAAACGCGCAGGTGATGCACACCCGGAGTGGCCACTCCGGCGAAGACCGGCTTGCCCAGGCCGTGATGCGAAAGCGGCGGCCGGTCATCGAGGATGATGTGGGTGTGTTGCCCCTGCGGGGAAAGCGTCAGGCCGCAACGGTCGGCATGCTGTGTGGGCGCGCCGATGGCGATGCCCGCCACCGACACCGTAACGAAGATCGAATCGCCGGCCCGATACCGCTGGCCATCGGTCGGGGCAAGGATGGTGACCACCGCCGTGTCGGACTGAGCGGAGTGTCCCCAGCGGTACAGCCCGGGGATGCCGCCTTCGACCGCGAGAGGGCGGGCGAAATGCAGGGTGTCGATCGGCGGTTGGGCGACGACCGTCGCGGCCGCCAACAACATCGCCAGTGTCGAACGAACTATCGTTTTCATCGCTGCCCCCGCATCGGTTATTCTGCCATGGCCGGTGTCGGCGCGTCGCGAAGATAGACGCACGGCCCGCGGGCGGCAACAGATCATGCGCAACGGTGGATCGGACGAGACTCGGCTCTGGCTGTTCTGGGATGGCGACTGCGCATTCTGCCGTCGCTGTGTGTCCTGGGTCGAACGACGCGATTGGCAGGGTCGATTCCGCCCTCTCCCCTACCAGCAGGCGCCATCACCGCCGATGACCGAGGAAGTGCGGGCCGCCTGCCGCGCGGCGGTGCACGTGATGACCCCGGAAGGACGACTCCTGAGCGGAGGCGCGGCGGTCGCCTTCATCCTCGGGGAGATTGGCCACCGTCGTGTGAGTTGGATCATGACGCGCCCGGTCATCCGTAATCTGGTCGAATGGGGCTATCGGTTTGTCGCGCGCCACCGTCGCTGGATCGGACGCCTGGTTTTCGGCAAGGACTGTCGGACGTGACCGCCGTTACGCCGCCGGCGCGTCACGCCAGCGTTCGAGTTGGCGACGGTGGCGCAGGATGTGCACGATGGCGTGCTCGAGCATCTGCTCGATGTCGTAGGGCTGTTTCCAGCGAGTCACGAAGCGCAACTGCCCCTGTTGGTCATCCGACCAATCCTTGATCCGTCGCAACACCTCAACCATTTGATCGAAGGCGGCCCACACGCCGTCGATCGCATCGCCAGGAGTGGCGACATCGATCGCGCGCCGGGGCGGGGGTTCCTCGTTGCGGTCAAGGGCGCGCTGAATGTGATCGGCGTACGAATACGCCGCGCCGACCACATGCGCGGCGATGTCGCGCACGCAGGCGTAATGTTCATCGGACAGCGCGGTGCGGGCAGTGTAGCGATAACGCGGCAGGCCGCGCAAAACGGTTTCATAGTCGCGGATGGCGCGGGCGTATTCGTCGAGCACCGCGCGCAGTGAGCCGGAATAGTCGGACCAACGTTGGGGGTCGGGCGCTGGGGTCATGGTGTTCTCCCGGGGACTCAAGATCGGAATGCGGCCAGACCCGGTTCAATCACTTTGTCGCCGGGGCGGCATCGAGGTCCGATCCACGCCAGACAAACCAGATGGTGCCGATCGCGCCAAACGCGGCGGCGGCCAGGAAGTTGGTTTGCGGGCTGACATTCCAGAGGAAGGCGCCGCCGAAGGCCGCCAGCGAGACGATCACATCACGGACCAGATAATAGAGCCCGAACATCCCCGCCTTGCGTCCCTCGGGGGCCAGATCCATGATCAACGCCTTGCGGGTCGGTTCGCCGAATTCCTTCAGACCGCGCACGATGAAGGCGCCCACCAGCGGCCAGAAGGAATGCGCAAACAAAAGCACCAGCGGGAAGGCGGTGAAAAAAAGAAATGTCGCCACCACAAAGGGCTTTTTCTGGCTGCGGTCGGCGAAGTGCGCCACCGGGATGTAGATCAGCATCGCCGTGGCCATCTCGATGGCGGTCAGGACGCCGAATTCCACGGCGCTGACCGGCGCGGCGATGGCCTTCATGCTCCAGACCACCACAAAGGCATACGGGATCTGCTCGCAAAAGCGCACCAGGACATCGGCGACCAGCAAATTGCGCAACTGCGGAGTCATCTGTCTCCACAGCCGCAAGGGATTCCCCTCGGCTTGCTGCGCGGGCGGCGACGACGGCGCCTCCGCGATCAGGCGCTGTTGCAACGCCACCGACAGGAGCGCCATCAGGATGGCAAAGCCGAAGGCGACCCGGACGCCATCGGTTTCGCCCCAGATGCCGATGCACACGCCTCCGGCGATCGGGCCCAGCGACATGGGAATGCGGCGCACGATCGAGTGCATCGACACGCCCATGGTGCGTTTCGATTGGGGCAGGGCCTTGGAGACGATGCCCATGGTCGCCGGCAGCGATATCGCGCTCCACGAAAGGAAAAAGAAGGCGCCGATCAGCACGGCCTGCCAGGCCGGCACGAGGATGACGATGATGTACCCGATGATCGCGATCAGATTGAAGACCAGAAGCGCGCGCTTTTCGCCGAGACGGTCGGCGAGATAGCCGCCGGGGAAGGAGTAGAGCGCCGAGAGCAGATTGTCGAGGCCGTTGAGCAATCCGATCGCGATGGTCCCGCCGCCCAGCGCCAGCAGGTAGATCGGCAGGAAGCGCTCGGCCATGTGTTCGCCCATACCGACGAGGATGGCCATGCCGAGCACGCCAACAATGCTGCGGCGCAGGCCGAGGAACTCGCGAATGCCCGAGGGCGCGGTCATCGGGGCGATTACCGGAAGGAGCGGACCCGCTCAAAGGCGATGCCGCGTTTGGGGACGGTGATCGAGACCGGCAGACGGTCGACCTCGGCGCCGTTTTCGCCGCGCACCAGCACCTCGAACTGGTGATCGCCGGGGGGCAGTTCCAGCTGCACCATCCAGATGCCGTTGGGCAGAAAGAGGCAGGAGCGGGTGTCGGCGCGCTCGGTGACCACGTTGAAGATGTTGACCAGCGCGCCGAGGGCCTTGTCTTCCTTCTTGGCCTGCGTGCGCGCCAGTTCCTTGACCAGGGCGCGGGCAACGGTCTTCAGCAGAATCTTCGGAATGCGTTCGTTGAAGGACTTCTTTGCGATGGCGTTGATCGGCTCGGCCAGAATCGGCGGGAGCGCGTTGCCGACCGAGCAACGCACCCCGACCGACTTCGCCTCGCTGGGAAAGTCGACCATCCGGGGGAAGGAGAAGTGCAGCACATGGTCGAGGGTGAGGTTGTTCCCCTGCCAGGCGTAGATGTCGTTGCCGTAACGGTCGACGATGACCGTGGCGTACTCGGCCTCGCACCCCTTGCAGTTGCGGTACTTCGAGTCCTTCTCCTCGAAAATGGGCAGGGTGATGTTGACCGCCTCGAGGTAGGGCGTAAAGCCGGTCTCGACAAAGACAACCGCGTTGGCGCGCAGGCGCAGGTCGAGTTGTTTTTCCAATTCGGGGTGGCGCTCCAGCAGCGTGCCGGCCTCGTCGGCGGCGCCGATGCGCATCAGCGAGGAGTGCAACTCACTCACCAGCCCGGGCGGTGATTTGACGCCATAGAGACGGGCATAGTCGTCGTAACCGCGATAGGCGTCGCGGTAGGCGACCGCCGCGTCGTTGTGTTCCCCGGCGGACTCGTAGAGCATCGCGGTGAAATACTGCATGAAGGCGTCGTTCTTGTAGGTGCTCTTTCCTTCCTTGGCGTCCTGCAATTCGGTGAGCCGCTGGTTGGCCTTGCGCGCCTCGACCAGCGCGCTTTCGAGCTGTCCGAGTTTGAGGTAGTTGAAGGCGCGGTAGTAGTGGATCAGCACCAATTCGTGCGGGTAGCCGCGGTAGGGCAGCGTGTTGTCGCTGGTGACCAGCGCGGCCAGTTCGTTGGAGACGCTCTTGGTGTAGAGCTCCTCGTAGCGCAGTTCGGCGGCGTCGAAGGCGGCGTTGGAGGAATCGTATTCGCCGGCTTCGTGGGCCAGGTAGCCGCGCTCCAGCAGGTAGAGGAGATCGTCGGGCTTTTCCTTTGTCTTGCTGAACTCCTGCCAGGCGGCGTCGGGCCGGCCTGCGAGCAGCGATTCGCGCACCTTGGTGAGCGATTCGGAATGGGTGGCGCAGCCGGCGAGGGTGAAGGTTGCGACCAGAGCGGCAAACGCGGTCGCCAGGGAAAAAGAGCCGGCGCGGCGGGAGCCTCGCCCTCCCCCAATCGGCGGAGATGCGAAGCGGGTCGCGGAATGGGGGTCGGAAGCGTCCTCTCCCCTCGCCCACGCCGCGACGTGGCCGCGAATGACTCGTTCACCGCGGCGGACAGGCCGGCTGGTGCGCGCTCGCATCATGCGACAGCTGCCGCCGGGATCACGGCTTGTACTCGGAGCGGCCGATGTACTTTTTGATCTTCTTCTGGCCCAGCCAGGCCTTGACGTTCGTCTCGATGTCGACAAGCGTCAGGTCGGCCTGGTAGTAGGAGACCTTCTCGCCCTTTTCGGAGTCGATGATCTGGTTGATCTCGCCGATCAGCATGTAGTCGGCGCCGACCTCGCGTCCCATCGCCTTGAGCGTCTCCTCGGTGGCGTTGATGCGCTGATCACGCTTTTCCGAACGGAGATCGTCGCGCTCGACCGCCGAGGCGACCACCTGCACCTTGCCGGAGTTGACATAGGCGCGTTCGATATCGCCGACGAACGTGCCGACCGGGATATGCTCCTGCGACTTGTTGCGGATCGCCCCGACGATCACCACCGGCTTTTTCGCCTTGGCGGTCATGTGCTCGGAGAGCCACGGGTGATTGAGGCAATCGCGGATCATCTCCTCGGAGACCAGGCGCGAGTCGGTGTCGTTCCAACGGCCGGAGAGGTCGATTTGCTCTTCGGTATCGACGCGGGTCACGACGGTCCGCGAGGAACAACCGGCGACCACAAGGAGCGCCGTCGCGAGGAAGACTGCCACAGTCGGTGTGTTGATTGAACGTTTCATTGGTACCCCCATCAATTGTGCGAATGGTCGAACCCTGGCTTCGGCCTAATCTTGCATCCGGGCTTCGGTGCCGACAAGCCCAAAAGCGCTTCGGGGCAGGGATTTAGGCCGATTAACCGCCTTCCGTCGCCGGAGAAAGTGATCAGAGCCGGAACACGGGGCGCGTAGTTTGAAGCGTGGAGACCATCGATCCCCTGCGCTGGCTTTTCCTCGACCTGAACTCGTATTTCGCGTCGGTCGAGCAGGAGTTAAACCCGCGTTTGCGCGGCAAGCCGGTGGGTATTTTGCCGATCATGGCGGAATCGTCCTGCTGCATCGCCGCCAGCCGTGAGGCCAAGAAGTTCGGGATCAAGGTGGGGACCTCGCCGGCGGAGGCGCGACGGCTGGCCCCGGACTGTGTCTTTGTCGAGTCGCGGCCGCAGCGCTATGTCGAGTACCATCACCGGATTATCGAGGCGGTGCAGACCTGCGTCCCGGTCGACAAGGTGCACTCAATCGACGAGATGGCCTGCCGTCTGGACGCCTCGCAGCGCTCGGTTGAAGCGGCGGTCGCTCTGGCGCGACGAATCAAGGGCGTGATGCGGGAGAGGGTCGGAACGGTGCTGACCTGCTCGATCGGGCTGGCGCCGAACAAGTGGCTGGCCAAGGTCGCCACCGACATGCAGAAGCCGGATGGACTCACGGTGATCTGTCCCGGTGACCTGCCCGATATCCTCTACCCGCTGGAGCCGCAGGACCTGCCCGGCATCGGGCCGCGGATGAACAGACGTCTGTTGGCGCGGGGCATCACCACGGTGCGGCAGTTGTGCGCGCTGCGTCGTGACGAGATGCGGCATCTGTGGGGCGGGGTTGTCGGCGAGCGGTTCTGGTACTGGCTACACGGCCATGACATCCCGGATGTGGTGACGCACAACAGTTCGCTGGGGCATTCGCATGTCCTGCCCCCATCGATGCGCCATGAAGCGGGAGCCTATGCGATCGTGCAGAAGCTCCTGCACCGCGCGGCGTTGCGTCTGCGCTACAATCATTGGTGGTGCACCGGGCTTTATGTGCAGGTGTCGTTTTTCAACGAGCGCAGCTGGAGCGTCAAGGCGACCTTCGCTGAATGCCAGGACACGCTGACGCTGCTGCACACGCTCAAGCAGTTGTGGCAGGGGCGTCCCGATTTCGCCCGCGACAAGGCGTTGTCGGTCGGGGTGACGCTCTTCGGGCTGGTGCCCGACCGTCTGCACAATTACTCCCTCTTCGAGGACACGCGCCGCCTGGCGCTCTCCGAGGCGATCGACCGGATCAATGCGCGCTGGGGGCGTGACACGACCTACTTTGCTGGCGTGTTGCCCGCCAAGGAGCATGCGCCGACGCGGGTGCCATTTTCCAGCATCCCGGCCGAGTGTGATTGGGCATAGGGGTGGGAAACAAAGATTCCAGGCCCTTTTTGCAGGGGGTCGGACATTCCTGGCTGACCTGCCGTGAATCGGGCGAATACGCGGTCCCCTTACGGGGTTGACGGCCGCTTCCGGAGAGGATGCCGATCAGCCGTGCGCGAGGGCACAGACATTGCGGCCGGTTTCCAGCGTGTCGGCCTGGTCGGGATCGGCGGCGATCAGGCCGGCATTGACGCGTTTGATTTCGACATAGGCGGGCATGGCCGGGGGCAGTGTGCGGCGGATGTAGTCGACGAAGGCGGGCAGGTCGCCTGCGGCCATCCGCAGACCGGCGTTGGTCTGCCGCAATTCGCCCAGCGCGCGTGCAAAGGCGCCGGCGCCGTCGGACTCGGAGAATGCGCTGAAGTGTCCGGGCAGGACAATCGTCTCATCCGGCAACGCCAGCAGACGGCGCAGCGAGCGGTAGTGCAGTTCGGCCCAGGATTCGGGGTGGCCGCCGAGGTCGGGACGGGCAATCGAGGCGATGAAGATGCTGTCACCGGAGAGCAGGTAACGGCCATCGACCAAAAGCGACAGATTGCCGAGTGTGTGCCCGGGCACATGGAGGACTTCGATGCGGACATCGCCGCATCGCAGTGTCTGGCCCTCGCGCAGGTATTCGAAAGGCAGATCGCCGCTCAGCACATCGACCGGATGGATGGCATCGTACGGATGCAGAAAGTAGGGGGCGCCGGTCGCCTGCGCCAGCATCCGCCCGCCGCTGAGATGGTCGGCATGACCGTGTGTGTCGACAATGACGGCCGCGCGCAAACTTCGCGACTCAAGGAAACGCAGGTAGGGCGCCATGTGTCGCAAGGGGTCCACGACGATCGCCTCGCCTTGAGCGGCGATCACATAACCAAGGCAGCCGCGCGCCGGACGCTGGCATTGGTACAGACTAAGGGTGTCGGATTCGACAATCGGGCAGAAGTGGTAGTGCGCCGCCCAGGCGCTCATGCCGCCCTGGAGACCGTACGCTTCCCACCCGGAGTCGCGCAGGACCTCGGCCGCAAGCGACGAGGTGACGCCTTTGGCGCAGACCAGCGCGACCGGCGCCGTACGATCCAGATTCTCCGGCAGGCGCTGTCCCGCCCACAGCCGCAACGCGGCGCGCGGATCATCGCGGCCACCGGTCTCGAGGATGGCGGTCATCGCGACGTTGGTGGAAGTACCGGGCGTCGGTGTCTCGATGCGCCAGGCGGCATACTCTTCCGGCGCGCGCAGGTCAATCAGCTGGAAGCGCTCGCGCGCCAGCAGGCGGCGGTGGAGCTCCTCGACAGTCCAGACGCGTTGGTTGACAGCGGCGGTGGTCATGGGACACCCGGGACGCGCTACAGACGCGGCAAATCGCCGGGCTCGATTGTGTAGGCGTGATCGACGTTGCCGGTGTTGCGGGTCGTGGCCGGTTCGAACAGCAGCACCGACGCGACCCGCTGGGCCACCGGCTTGTGCTCGACCCCGCGCGGCACGATGCAAAACTCGCCGGCGTTCAGCCCCACGACATGGTCGCGAAAATGGATGTCGATGTGCCCGTCGACGACAAGGAACAGTTCATCCTCGGCGGCGTGATGGTGCCAGACATATTCGCCGTGAAATTTGGCCAGTTTCACATACTGGCCATTGAGCTCGCCGACCACATGCGGCTGCCAGGGCCGGGCGATCGCGGCCAGTTTGCGCGCGAGATTGACCGGGTCGGGCATGCTCCTCCTTACGCGGTCTTCGGACGGTGGAGACGCAGGATCTCGTTGATCTCGGGAATCGAGAACCGGCACAGCTGGATCACGCGGGCGTTCTTGCGGTATTGCGGCGGCACCACCATGATCGCTTCCTCGCGCGAATCCGCCTCGAGCGCGAACCAGGCTTTGTGGATGTTGTCTTCGCAGCCGAAATCGGCGTTCGCAAGAAAGTGCGATCCGCTCTCCAGGAACACCTTGATCGCCTGCGCGCAGCCGTAGGTGTCTTCGGGGTGGTCGACTTCGATCAGGAACCTGGGCACGTTGCACCGCCTTTCCACAGATGCTTTCTCTACGAGCACGAACCGGAGAAGTTTCCTCGCCATTAGGGTAGGGTTTGCCGAGGCGAAGATCAAGCGCCGTTCACCGGGGCAGAAATTGACACGGGAGCGCGCCGGTTGCCTTGTCAGCGCCGCCGGCCGTGGCCATTCTACCGCCGGACGGCGCCGATGACCAGCGCCGCCTGACTGCGAGGTCACCCATGCGCACGACTCTTATCGCCGCGCTGATCATGGCGCTGGGCGCCGCCGCCGGCGCCGCCGCCCAGACCGACACGGTGCAATACCTGCCCCGCTATTTCGATCCGATCCTCGAAGAGATGGAGGACGCCGCCGACTCGCTCAAGGCGGCGCGGGACAGCGTGAGCGGCGAGATCCGCAAGCGCCAGAAGGATCGGCGTGAGACCGAACGGAAGGAACGCCGGGAGTTGCGCTTCGACATGACCGCCATCCCCGCCCCGGATTCGCCGGGTGTCTTCACGTCGGTATTTCACTTTCCTCCCGTGCGCCAGTATGCCACCGGCACTTGCTGGTCGTTTTCCGCGACATCGTTCATCGAGTCGGAGGTGGCGCGCAAGACCGGCCGGCAGATCAAGCTGTCGGAGATGCACACGGTCTACTACGAATTCATCGCCAAGGCGCGGCGCTATCTCCGGGAGCGGGGCGACAGTTGGAACGGCGAAGGGTCGGAAGCCAACGCGCTATTGCGCATCATCCGCGCGCACGGCATGGTGCCGCTGGCGGTCTACAGCGGCCGTCCGCAGGGCGGGGACCGTCACGACCACGGTCCCTTGGCGGAGGAATTGACCGGATACCTGGAGCATGTCAAAGCACGCGGCGACTGGGATGAGGAGGCGGCCATCGCGCATGTGCGCCTCATCCTCAACCGCCATCTCGGCGAACCGCCGGCCCGCTTTCGATACGAGGGCAAGACATACACGCCGCTGGAGTTCATGTCCGAGGTGTTGACCATCAACCCGGATGACTACGTCGATTTGATGTCCACTCTGTCGCTGCCCTTCTTCCGGCAGGGGCCATTCGAGGTGCCCGACAACTGGTGGCACGACAGCACCTACTACAATGTCCCGCTCGATCAATGGTACAATGCGCTGGCCGCGGCGATTCGCGCCGGCTACTCGGTGGAACTGGGCGGCGATGTCTCCGAACCGGGGTGGTACGGGAAGGAAAACCTGGCGGTGGTGCCCGATTTCGACATTCCGCCGGCCTACATCACGCCCGCCGCGCGTGAATTCCGCTTCTACAACCAGACCACGACCGACGATCATGGCGTGCATCTGGTCGGCTACACGACGATCGGCGACCGCGACTGGTACCTGATCAAGGACTCGGGATCCAGCGCCCGCCGCGGGAAGTTCGGCGGCTACTTCTTCATGCGCGACGACTACCTGCGGCTGAAGATGCTCAGTTTCACCGTGCACAAGGACGCGGTGGCCGAACTGTTGAAATCCTTCTCGACGACACCGTAGCCGGAGACATCCGCCGGCGACGATGTCTGTCGCGAGGCCGACGCCAAAGGCTCAGGACTCCCGTCGGCTCGGCCAGGGCATCAGCATCGAGACGCCCCCGCGGTACTCTTCGTACGCCTTGCCGTGGAACGTGACCAGGTCGCGCTCCTCCAGCTGGATGGCCACAAGGATGTAGCCAAGCGTCATCACCGCGAAGAACAAGTGATGGCTGGTCATCACCGGCGTGCTCCAGAACGCGATGATAAAGCCCAGATAGATCGGGTGACGGACCATCCGATAGAATCCGGGGGAGCAAAACTGCGGCGCCTGGTAATTCCGCCCTTTGAAGTACATCCACACTTGCTTCAGCCCGAACAGATCGAAGTGATCGATCATGAAGGTGGCGACCAGAACGATCAGCCATCCCACCCCGGACAGTGCCTGCAAAGCCGCCTTCGGCACGGCCCCGGTCACCTCCCAGATCACACCGGGCAGGGGCTGCCAGGCGCGGAAGAGGATCCAGAGGGCCAGGCTGGAACAGAGAACATAAGTCGACCGCTCGACCGGCCGCGGGATGATCCGGGTCCACATGCGCTTGAAGCCCTGTCGCGCCATCACGCTGTGCTGAAGCGCGAAGATCGACAGGACCAGCGCATCGATCACCAGCGCCTTGACCCAGGAACTGCCTGGCTCGGGGGTGAGTGAATCCATCGTGAAAACAAACCAGATGGCATACAGGAATGTGACCAGGAAGATGGCATAACATATCACCCCGTAGAGGAGCGCCAAGGTGCGTGTCATCCGTACCTCCTTCCGCAGATGTGTCGATGCAAAACGATCGCGCAAAGGCGAGCGATTAACTCCCGATTAAGCTAGGGGTTGAGCCTGATGCGGGCAAGCCGAATTTAGCGCGTCGGCGGAGAGTATTGTGGTCGACGGACGGGGGGAATCGGAGGCGGGCGAGCGCGTCAGCGGCCCGATCGCGCGTGCCTGGCGGCCAGCGTCGATCAACGATTCCAGGCGGCGCGGGTGTGATTCTTCCGCAGCCGGCGGCGGAATGCCGCGGGGGGCGGCGAGGAAGCCAGGATCCGCCGCAGGCTCCTCAATCGGCTCCATAGACGGGAACCGCGGCGCCGTGCACCACACGCCCGGCGTCGCTGCAAAGAAACAGGATCACCCGCGCGATCTCGTCGGGCTTGGGCCACTTGGCGTGATTCGCCTGCGGCATGGCCCGGCGATTGGCTTCGGTGTCGATCGTGCTGGGCAGGACGGAATTGACGCGCACTCCGGTGCCCCGCACCTCCTTGGCCAGCGCGTCCATCATGGCCAGCGCCGCCGCCTTGGAGGCGGCATAGACACCGCCTCTGGCCGCCGGATCGAGCGCCGCTTTGGCGGCGATATTGACCAGCGCGCCGCGCCGTTGTTTGATCATCACCGGCAAGACCGCCCGCGTCAGCACAAAGCCGGCGCGCAGGTTCAACGCCAGCATCTGTTCAAGGACATCCGGCGCGGTCTCCCAGAGCGTTGCGCCGCCGGAGTAGCCGCCGACCGTGTTGACCAGCGCATCAAGATGGCCATAACGGGCGACGATGTCGGCCACCATCGCGCCGACTTGTGCGGCATCGGTCACATCAACCTTCTGGCCGGCGAGAGAGACGGAGGGGGGCGCCGACTCCCGGAGCGCCGCGAATTCACTCTCCGACCGATAGGTCACAATCACTTCAGCCCCTGCGGCCAGGAACGCCAGACTGACCGCCCGACCCAGCCCGCCGGTGCCGCCGGCGACAAGAACGATCTGATTATTGAATTCAATGGTCACGATTCCCTCCCGGGCACCGGCCCCCTGGCAGCGTTGCGCGGCGACACGGCCGCTTCTGTGAAATTCTACGGCCTCACGGACCATTTGTAAACCGGCCAGTCCGGCCCGCAGAGTGCGGCGATCCGGCTTGAACGGGGCGGCGGGGAAGCGCATGATTGCCGCATGCCCGAACTGCCCGACATCACGATCTACATCGAGGCCCTGACAGCGCGACTGGTGGGACAGACGGTCGAGACAATCGACATCCACAATCCGTTCGTGCTGCGCTCGGTCACGCCGCCGATAGCCGCGGCGCAGGCGCAGACGGTGCGCGGGGTGGAGCGTCTCGGCAAACGCATCGTCATCGTATTGACCGGCGAGCTCTACCTCATCATTCACCTGATGATCGCCGGGCGGCTGCGCTGGGGCGCCCCGGGCCGCCGGCCGCCGGGAGGCAAAGTGACGTTGGCGGCACTGTATTTCGCCAACGGCGCTCTCTTCCTCACCGAGGCGGGAACCAAACGGCGGGCATCGATGCATCTGGTGATGGGCGACAGCGCCCTCCGGACCTTCAACCGCGGCGGGCTCGAGGTTCTGGATGCGTCGCTCGAGGAGTTTGTCCGCCGGTTGCGTTCCGAGAACCACACGGTCAAGCGCGCGCTGACCGATCCGCGTCTGTTCAGCGGCATCGGCAACGCCTACTCGGATGAAATCCTCCATCGCGGCCGCCTCTCCCCCATGGCGATGACCCACAGACTGAGCGATGAGGAATGCGCGCGACTCCACGATGCCGCGCGAACGACCTTGACCGAGTGGATCGCGCGGTTGCGGAAAGCGACCGCCGGCGAGTTTCCGGAGAACGTGACCGCCTTCCACCCGCAGATGGCGGTGCATGGCCGTTTTGGCCTCCCGTGTCCCGTGTGCGGATCGCCGGTGCAGCGGATTCGCTATGCCGACAACGAAACCAACTACTGCGCCCGCTGCCAGACCGGGGGGAAACTGCTGGCGGACCGGGCGCTCTCGCGGTTGTTGAAATCCGACTGGCCAAGGTCTATTGACGAGCTGGATCAATAGCCGGACCGATCTGCCCCGTTGCCTCAGAACAACAAAAGCATAGGTGTCGCGCGTCACCGGCCGTAGTTTGCCGCGGTATGAACCGCGCCACGGGCCAGGGCCTGCTTGGGCGCCGTGTCGGTTTGATCCTCGGGCCGGCCGGATTCATCTTCCTCGCCTTTTTCACCGACCTCGTTCCTGGCAATCCGATGGTCAGTCGCACCGCCGGGGTGACATGGCTCATGGCGGTCTGGTGGATGACCGAGCCGGTGCATCTGGCGGTGACCGCATTGATCCCGCTGGTCCTTTTCCCGCTCCTGGGCATCGCGGAGGGGCGCGCAGTGGCCGGGCAGTACACCAACGACATCATCTTCCTGTTCGTCGGAGGCTTCATGATGGCCCTGGCGATGGAGAAGTGGGGGCTGCTGCGCCGGGTGGCGTTGTGGATTGTGGGACTTGTCGGCGTCGGGCCGCGTCGTATCCTGCTGGCCTTCATGCTCGCCTCCGGGATCACCTCGATGTGGATCTCCAACACCGCCACCGCGATGATCATGGTCCCGATTGCGATGGCGGTGATCGCGCGAGCCCGTCAGGACTGGCCGGGCGAGGAAGGCACGCGGTTTGCCACCGCGCTTTTGATTGGCATTGCCTATTCCGCCACCATCGGCGGTCTGGCGACGCTGATCGGCACGCCACCCAACCTGGCCTTCAAACGGCTGTATTCACTGCAATTCCCCGATGCGCCTGAGATCAGCTTCTTCCAGTGGATGCTCTTCGGCGTGCCAATGGCCATGGTGTTGATGGCCGTCTGTTGGGCGCTTCTGGTCGCGATGTTCCTCCGCCGCCTCCCCAAGGTCGGCGATGCCGCCGCGGTCTTCCGCGCCGAGTATCGTCAACTGGGCAGGATGGGCTATGCCGAGCGTACGGTCGGAATCCTCTTCGTTGTGTTGGCGCTGCTGTGGATCTTCCGGCAGGACATCGTGCTGGGGGCCTTTACCATACCCGGTTGGAACAACCTCTTCCCGTCGCCGAAAATGATCGACGATGGCACCGTGGCGATGATCATCGCGCTGCTATTGTTCCTGATCCCGTCGCGGGGCGAACCGGGGGAACGTCTGCTGGACTGGCGCACGGCGGTGCGTCTGCAGTGGGGCGTGGTCCTGCTGTTCGGCGGCGGGTTCGCGCTGGCGCGGGGGATGGAAGATTCGGGTTTGTCGGCGTGGCTGGCCGGTCAGCTGCGCGCGCTGGAGGGCGTTCCGCCGTTGGTCCTGGTGTTGAGCATCTGCATGCTGGTGACCTTCCTGACCGAGCTGGTCTCCAACACCGCCTGCGTGCAGATGGTCCTGCCGCTCCTCGGGACGCTGTCGCTGGCGATCGGCGTGCACCCGTTGCTTCTCATGGTGCCGGCAACAATCGCCGCGTCCTGCGGTTTCATGCTGCCGGTGGGCACGCCCCCGAATGCGATTGTCTTTGGCACCGGCGAAGTGCGGGTGCGCGACATGATTCGCGCCGGGCTGGTGATGGACCTGCTGTCGGTGCTGATCACCGCCCTGCTGGTGTTCGCGCTCGGGGGCGCGGTGTTCGGGATCCGTTGAGCCTACACCGCCACTTTCACCGTGAAACCGCCGTAGGCCATCCGCTTGTAATCGAACGGCGGTTTCCCCGCCTTCATCATTCGGGCAATGCGCGGATCCTTCATGACACGGGCGTTGACCGCATCGCGGTGCGCGCGCGACTTGTAGGCGATCCAGGAGAAGACCACCGTCTCGCCGGGCTTACAGCGCGCCGCCTTCTGGAAGCTGTAGAACATGCCCTTGTGGTCCAGATCATCGGCGACACACTCGCGGTACTCCAGCGCGCCGAGGTCCATCCAGACCCGGCTGGCCTTGCGCGCCAGCCGCAGGTAGGCCTTCAGGTTCCGTTTGGCGACCGGGATCACGAACCCATCGACATAGCGAGCCATGCCTTCTCTCCCTTCACGGCAGTTCGATTACGGATTGACGGACCTTTTACGGATCAACGCGTCGACACTCCATGGGCCGGCGCCGACTGCGGCAAGATACAGAAAGAGAAAACAATAAAGCACTGCCGGCGCGCCACCGTTGACCACCGTCCAGAAACTCCGCGGCGCATGAAACTGGAAATAGGCGACCGCCATCATGCCGGAGAGGATGAACGCGACCGGACGGGTGCACAGACCGATCAACAGCAGACCTCCACCGAAGGTCTCCAGAACGCCCCCGAACCAGACCTGGCTGGGGAAGACCGCGACGCTGTCGTCGGGAGGCATGCCGATGGGGAAGGCAAAGAGCTTCATCATGCCGTTCTGGATGAGCATGAAGGCGGCGACGATGCGCGTGAGGCTCAGCAGCCGTGAGCCCCAGGCCGACCAGTGACCGGTCAACAGCGAATCGGTCATGGTGTCCCTTTCTGCAACTGCGACACCGATTCCGCGAGCCGTGCCAGATGCTGTTTCATCCCCTCGATGGCGCCATACTTGGCGGCCACGTATTCGAGCGCCTTGGCCGACGGGAACAGCGCGCGCACCGTGAGCCGCGTCTTTCCGTTTATATCCTCCAGAATCACAGTGGCCTCAAAACTCACCGGTTCCGCCCCCGGCACTGGTACATGCTTGTACACGATTCGCTCAGACTGAACGATCTCGATATAAACGATATGGTTCTCGTAGTCCGTGCCGTCGGGACCGTGCATGGTAAATCGCCAGTGGCCGCCGGGACGGACATCGATTGCGTGCGTAGTTGTGGTGAACCCACTCGGCCCCCACCACCGCGCCAGGTGCTCGGGGTCGGTCCACATCTGAAATACCAGATCTCGGGGCGCATCGAGTTGCCGCACGGCAATGATCTCGCAATCGGTCACTGTCGTCGCGCCGTCAGCGGTGTGTGCTGGCATTGTCACGCTCCCTGCGCGTGCTTGAGATAGTCGGCCAGCACCTCGAACGATCCGCCCCAACCGCCCTTCATGCTGTCGCGTCCGGCCTCGAAGGCCCTGATTTCGGTCTCGCTGGCATTGATCGGGATCCACTCCACCGCCACTGTGGTCTTGCCGTGGCGTTCGGTGAAAGTGACGGTGGTCAGAAGTTCGGCGGGCCAGTCCGGGGCGAGCGGATGGCGGGTGATGGCCCCCTTTTCATCTGAGAACGTGTTGACATAGACCAGTTTCTCCGGCGGGACAATCTCGCGGTAGTAGGCGCGTCCCCAGATCTCATGCTCGCCAAACTGCAGGCAGTAGTGGAAACTGCCGCCGACACGGAAGTCCATCTTGCTGTACTTGACGGTCGAGCCCTTCGGGCCTGTCCACTGCACCAGTCGCTCCGCCTCGGTCCACGCCTTCCAGACAAGATCGCGGGGCGCATCGAACTCGCGCGCGATCACAAACGGCGCAATCGGGGCAAGGACATCACTTTTTCCGGCCACGTTTCTTCTCCTTTCGCTGGACGTCCAACAGATAGGCATCGAGTCGATCGAAACTCTCTTCCCAGAAGCGGCGATAATCCGCCACCCAGTCGGCGGCTTCCTTCAACGGCGCGGGCGCCAGACGGCAGGGGCGCCATTGCGCCGCACGGCCGCGCTCGATTAATCCGGCGTGCTCCAGCACCTTCAGATGTTTGGAGACCGCCGGCAAACTCATGTTGAACGGCTTGGCCAATTCGGTGACCGCGGCCTCGCCACGGGACAAACGCGCCAGAATCGCGCGGCGTGTCGGATCGGCCAGCGCCGCGAACGTGGAACTGAGCGTGTCGGTCGTCATCGTCTTTGTCCCCGCCTGCTTACTTAACTCATCGGTTAAATACGAGGCAAACGCTCTGAATGCAAGACAAAAAAGAACTGATTAAGGAAAAGTGACGGCGATTGGGCGCGGTTGACGCGCAGAGTACAGTTAAGATACTGACAGGCAAGTCGTTAACTAATCGTATCTCCCTTGCCCGTGCGGCGCCATTCCTCGCACCGACGTTTGAGACCTGCGGCCTCCCAGGAGATGTACTGACGGGTAAGCCCGCCGGCCAGCCACGCGACCAATGGGGCAAGCCATCCTTCGAAACGGACAGCGAGCGTCACCTGGCATCCCTGTGGAGCATCCGTGATCCAATGGTCGGCGGTGGCGCGCAGACCGGGGCTTTTCGATTCCCAGGTGAACCCTCTCCCCTCTTCGAGGACGGTGACAGTCATCACATTGGTCGGCAACTTCGGTTGGCGTATACGGGCGCGGCTGCCCAGGCGCAGCGGGGCGCCATCAAGCAGGGTGATGTCGCGGATCGAGGGTGTCCATTCGGCCCAGCGCTCGACATCGCGCACCACCGTCCAGATCAAGTCCGCCGGCGCGGCGATCTGAACGGTGGCGCGGAACTCGGACATGATCGTTTTGCGTGAATGGCCGCTTACTTGACGATGATGCCCTTCTTGGCCTGCTCGATATTGACGCCCTTAAAGGGGAAGTAATCGAGCACATCGTACTCCCAGACATTCGTCGGGAAGATCACGACCAATTCGGCGACTTCATCGCCCAGATTCATGAAGCAGTGCGGCACCATCGGCGGAATGTTGACGATATAGGGCGCCTGGATGGCGAAGATTGAATCGCCGAGGGCGTAAAGGATCTGCCCCTCCAGGAGCACATGCGACTCTTCGCCCTTGTGAGTGTGCATCGGCGGCGCGCCGCCCGGCGAGGTGTAGGTGATGCCGATGGTCAGATTCTGGTAGCCGTGGCGCTGCCCTTCCATCACGTGCACCCACTCGCCCGGACCGGGATTGATCACGTCCAGATCGCTTTTCAGCAGCGCGAAATCCCGCACCGCTTTCATGTCCGGCTTGACGAACGGGCCGGGCACCCGGCGGGTTTCGATCGGATTATGCGGGTGATGCTGCGCATGCAGTTGCCGGCGCGCCTCGTCAATGGGCAGGATGACTTCGCCGGTCGGCCCGATACGCACCGCGCCGGTGTCGCTGGGCTGGTGATTGATCGTCGGCTCCGGCGGCGCCTTGTATTCGTGGGCGCGCGCCGTTGCCGCCACAGCGGCGACCGCAAGCAGGGCCGTGACGGTCGTCACGGCGATTGCCGATGACTTCGACTGGTGACAAACCATGATGCCTCCTTCTGTCGGTTGCGATGGAACAGTGGGCTTCGCTTCGTGAGCGCTGAACTGCCTCGGAATTTCGAACCAGACTCAATTGGTGTCAATTGCCAATCCGGACAGCGCCGGCGGCAATGACCGCGCAATCGGATGATTGTAACCCCGTATTCTGGGCGGGAAGATGCGCGAGATGACAGCCCGGCCCCAGGCCCACCCAGTCACCGGCTCGGCGCCGACGCTCCGGTGGCCACCGGCAAGTCGACTGGGAAGTACCCGCGTCTGACGCCGATGGGCCGTTGGGTGCGTCTGGAGGCGCGGGTGGTCGAGTTCAACGAGAAGAAGGCCGTCCGTGAGTGCCCCCTCTCCTCCTGGCGAGCTCTGTGCCACCGCCGAAGTCGTCGCGGTGAGTGTGACGCCGGAGTGGACGAAAGCGTCGCAGGCCGTGGCGGCTCACTGCGCGTTTCTCCGTTCGGGAGCCCCCGATCCCCTGTCAACAAGTGCGCGGCGGCGGCAATGACCGATTGAACACCCCCTCCTTGTGAATTAGGTTGCAATCTCGCCGGCCGTGTCGGCCGGATTCACGTGGAGGTTTTATGCGTATGTCTTGTCGGAGCGCCCTGTTCTTGATCTTGGGAGTCATCGTGACCAGCGCAGTGGGGCTGACCGCGGGAGTGTCGCAGGAGGAGTTCAAGGGATTCGTTGCCGCCTACGAGGCGAGGATCATCCCGCTGTGGAAGGAGAGCGTGCTCGCCAGTTACACCGCCTCGGTCACCGGCAATGACGCCGATTACCAGAAGTCGAACGAATTAAATCTCGAGATGGCGCGTTACTATTCCGATCCCGAACTCTATGCGCAATTGAAGGCCTTCCGCGACGGCGGGCAGGTGAGCGACCCGATCCTGAAGCGCGAACTGGATCTGCTCTACCTGCAATTCCAGGGGTACCAGATCGACTCGGCGCTGATCGACAGGATCACGACGCTCGCGACCACGGTCGAGCAGAAATTCAGCACCTTCCGCACCAAGCTGGGCGACCGGGAAGTCGCCGACAATGTGGTCGACAGCATCCTGCGCCAATCGACCGACTCCGCCGAACTCGAGAGTGTCTGGTTGGCCAGCAAGGAGATCGGCCGGGTGGTGGCGCCCGACGTGCTGACGCTGACGAAGCTGCGCAACGAAGCCGCGCGATCGCTGGGCTACAAGGACTACTTCGAGATGCAGTTAAAGCTCTCGGAGATCGAGCCGGCCGACTTGCAGGCGCTCTTCGATGAACTCGATGTCCTGACCCGCCCGGTCTTTGTCGCGCTGAAGGCCGAGATGGATTCGATCCTGGCGGCGCGTCTGGGGATCACGCCGGACCAATTGCGCCCCTGGCACTACCAGAACCGTTTCTTCCAGGAGGCGCCATCGATCTATGGCGTCGATCTGAACTCGTTCTACGAGGGCAAAGACCCGGTGGCGATCGCGCGGAAGTATTTCAACGGGATCGGCCTGGAGATCGACACCATCCTGGCGCGCAGCGATCTGTATGAAAAGCCGGGCAAGTACCAGCACGCCTACAGCGCCGATGTCGACCGCGCCGGCGACGCCCGGATCATCTGCAACCTGCGCCCGAACTACTACTGGATGGCCACGCTACTGCACGAGCTGGGGCATGCCACCTATTCGCGCTACAACGACCCGAATCTCCCCTGGCTGCTGCGGTCCGAGCCGCACGCCTTCACCACCGAAGCGGTGGCCGAGTTTTTCGGCGCGCTGCCGGCCAATCCGCGGTGGTTGGTCGAAGTGATGGGGGTCGCGCCGGAGGAGGCGGCGAGAGTGGCGCCGGCCTGCAAACGATCGTTCCGCGCCGAACGGTTGATCTTCAGCCGTTGGGCGCAGGTGGTGGTGCGCTTCGAGCAGGGGCTTTACGGCAACCCCGATCAGGACCTCAACAAGCTATGGTGGGACCTGGTCGAGAAGTACCAGTTGCTGAAACGTCCCGAGGGGCGCAACGAACCGGACTGGGCGGCAAAGATCCACATCGCCTCGTATCCGGTCTACTACTACAGCTACCAGATGGGGCAGATCCTCGCGGCGCAGTTTGCCGATGCCATCGGCCGCAATGTGCTCGGCGCCGAGAATTCCTACGACCTCAGCTTCGCCAATGACCCGCGCATCGGGGAGTTCTTCCGTGAGAAGGTCTTCCGTCCGGGCAGCCGCTACCCCTGGAACGAGATGATCGAGAAGGCCACCGGCCGCAAACTGACCTCGGAGTATTACGCGAAGCAGTTTGTGGAGTAGGGTGGGTGCGGTTTGAAGAGCGGGCGATTCGCCTCGGCGGAGAGTCTGCTCTTGGCTAGGGTGCGACCGCGAGATTCCTGCGTCAGAGGGAAAGATCAGCTGGACGCAATCAGGCAGTCATTTGCGAGCCCTGACCAAGGTCAGGGCCACGGCTGCCGTGGCCACGCGCTTGTGCGATCATGACTTCGTGAGATATGGCTTCAGCGTTCTGGACAGTTTGTCCATTGCGGAGATCATCGCCTCCTGAATTGCAGGCCACTTGTCCTCGTCAACGAGGCCTCCTTCTCTCAAGACGCATCGAACACGGGCTCCTCGTTTCTCGTCCAGTCGCTCCCAAGAGAGCGGGACTCCAAACGCCTGCTCAATCTCAGTCTTCGAAGTCTGAAGGGCATCAAAAATGCGCTTGTTCTCGTCCTTATCGCCCGTGTCAATGTATAGCTCGACAGCTCCCTCCTCCTTCATCCAGATGATGTAAGTGAAGCTCACCCCTGAGCGGACCCCGGCGCCGGCCGAAATCCATGAGTCTTTTGTTGGGGATCGCTGGGCATGATGCATGACGCCCCTCTCTCTAGCGCGAGCAAGAAGACCTTCCCAGAATTTCAACCGAAGTATGTGACGCTCAGCCAGTTCTTTCTTCTGTTTTCCGAAGCTCTTTGATTCAGGGCTGGGTCCCACAATCACAGTGAAGAGGGGAGCGGGATCGGACCCGGAGATCCGATAAGCGGCCAGCCGTACCAGGTAGAAAGCTATGTCGTCAGGTGTCGTTTCATTCAGCCACTGAATTGCCCGGATGTGCTCGGGTCGCGGCTCTCGTGTGATCCAGACAGCCGCTCGTGCATCGAGGTTGGTCAGATAAGTAAGCAACTTGCCAAGATGGTCGTGGTCAGTGGGCTCGAGTTGATTTTCAATAATCACGCGTTCCCCGTTATCATCCTCTGCCACCAAATCGACTTGGAAATTCCCGGCCAGGAGCTCCCGGTGGGGGTCAGAAAGTGAGACGCCGATGGCCTCTGACAGCATATCGAGATTCACTTCCAGCCAGGCTGAGAACCCGTGTTCCTCATGCCTCCAAAGTTCTCGTAGCGGAATCGGCTCAAGCTTGCCGATACTTGTCATGGTTTAGTCCTCCCGCGTACGATGTCTGTCCAGCTGCGCCAACAGTACGCAACGAAGATATATGAAGTGCTTGCGCGCCGGGTACGGTCCAGCGTCCACCGGCTAAGAACGGACATTGGGATGGAATTTAAAAGCCCCCGTCCGCAGGCGCGGACGGGGGCTTCAAATAACTCCCGGCGGCGATCTACTCTCCCACCCCCTCGCGGGGGCAGTACCATCGACGCTGAAGGGCTTAACTGCCGAGTTCGGAATGGGATCGGGTGTTTCCCCTTCGCCAAAGCCACCGGAAACTTGTCACGTGCAGCAAACCTCGCGGTCCGCACGCTGGCAACACCACACTGGAAGTGAATACGGATTGATCATTCTCGCGTGCGACGGCTTGCGAGCCGCCGCTGCGCATGTTGGCGCGATTGAGTCGATCAAAGTCACCCAAGGATTGATTTCCTTGGGAAATTTTAATCGGTCAAGTCGCACGGCCGATTAGTATCGCTCGGCTGAACCCCTCACGGGGCTTACACCTGCGACCTATCAACCCGGTAGTCTACCGGGGGCCTTCAGACTCAAAGAGTGGGAAACCTAGTCTTGGGGTGGGCTTAGCACTTAGATGCATTCAGCGCTTATCCCTGCCAGACGCGGCTACCCGGCTGTGCCGTTGGCACGACAACCGGTGCACCGGAGGTCTGTCCATTCCGGTCCTCTCGTACTAAGAACAGCTCCCCTCAAGTTTCCTACGCCCGTATCAGATAGGGACCGAACTGTCTCACGACGTTCTAAACCCAGCTCACGTACCGCTTTAATCGGCGAACAGCCGAACCCTTGGAACCTTCTCCAGCTCCAGGATGCGATGAGCCGACATCGAGGTGCCAAACCTCCTCGTCGATGTGAACTCTCGGAGGAGATAAGCCTGTTATCCCCGGAGTACCTTTTGTCCGATGAGTGACGGCGCTTCCACGTGCAACCGCCAGATCACTAAGTCCTGCTTTCGCACCTGCTCGACTTGTAAGTCTCGCAGTCAAGCTCCCTTATGCCTTTGCACTCTGCGGCTGATTACCAAACAGCCTGAGGGAACCTTAGAACGCCTCCGTTACAGTTTAGGAGGCAACCGCCCCAGTCAAACTGCCCGCCTGGCACGGTCCCCGGGCCGGATTCACGGCCCTGGGTTAGAATTCCAATGAAACAAGGGTGGTATTTCAACGGCGACTCCACCGAATCTAGCGACCCGGTCTCAACGTCTCCCACCTATGCTACACATGCAACATCAAAACACAATGCCAGGTTACAGTAAAGGTTCACGGGGTCTTTCCGTCCCGATACGGGTAAGCGGTATCTTCACCGCTGCTTCAGTTTCGCCGAGCCCCTTGTTGAGACAGCGCCCAAGTTGTTACACCATTCGTGCAGGTCGGAATTTACCCGACAAGGAATTTCGCTACCTTAGGCAGATTGTTACGCATCCCGCGTCGCGACAAACTTCTGCCGCGTCACAGGACGGGTCCGGTCGTTTCCGCCGGACTCTGCATGTCGCCATGCAGGTCGGACTCTATCTTGACGCGCACTGCGCGTCTCCGGCGTAGAGTCTCTGGGGATTTCCGCGGCCGGAGGGCCGCGGATCTTTCCTGCTGATTGTCCGCACGTCGCGCATTGTCACGGTGCGGCACGGTAGGGGCGTATTGCATACGCCCGGTCCGGGCCACGCCGTAGCGGACGATACTCGGAGGTTCCAGCATTTAGCCGGATTTGGTAACGGCCCGTTGTGTTCGTCCGGAGGGACGAACGCGGGTAGCGAATCAGGAGATGGGGACGTGTTTGAACCGTTATAGTTACGGCCGCCGTTTACTGGGGCTTCGATTCGCAGCTTCGCCTTGCGGCTGACCGCTCCTCTTAACCTTCCAGCACCGGGCAGGTGTCAGTCCGTATACGTCGCCTTCTTAGGCTTCGCACAGACATGTGTTTTTAGTAAACAGTCACCCAGGCCACTTTACTGTGACTCTCCGAAGAGAGTACCCCTTCTCCCGAAGTTACGGGGTCATTTTGCCTAGTTCCTTAACAAGGGTTCTCTCGAGCACCTTAGGATTCTCTCCTCACCCACCTGTGTCGGTTTACGGTACGGGCTCCTGCACCATAAGCTTAGAGGTTTTTCTCGGCAGCGGGATTAGGGTCGGTTTGTGGGCTTGCGCCCTCCCCATCGTGTTTCGGCGTTGAGACAACGGATTTGCCTGTCGTCTCCGTCTACGCACTTGGACCCGGACGTCCAACACCGGGCCGACCTTTCACTTCTGCGTCACCCC